>CAYGBW010000080.1:0-19671 GCA_964348185.1 uncultured Thermodesulfobacteriota bacterium
GTCGTTCGATCTTCCGAACTCGGCCTAGCGGCCTCAGACAGCGGAATCTCGCCCCTTCGGGGACACTCCCTTCGCCAAGACGGGTAGCCCAAAAACTCCGTAATGTTCGCTCCAGGGACGTTTTTCAGTGACGACTAGTTAGGAAAGCGCCCGTATCCCTTTGAGGGGGCGTCAACATGAATATGCCTTTGATGGGGTCACTCTCAACGAAGTGAAGCGCCTCAATGACAAAAAATTCGAGAAATCCCCGTTGCCCAGAACTCTGGCCGAGAAGTCTGACTTGCCAAATACTTGCCCCTTCTGGTAAGTATTTGGTGTTTTGATTGGAGGCTTTCTATGGATAATGCTGCGATTGAGCGAATAATCGTGGATTTCACCGGCTCCTATCCGCGGCAGCAAAAAGTCGAAACAGTCTGGCGTAAACCCGTTGTACGATTTGCCTCTGCTCAAGACCCTCTTTTTGATCGTTTCAAAGAGATCATTCGATCCACTCACACGACTCCTCGTGAACTGCTGCCTGGGGCGAGGAGCGTGGTCGTCTATTTCATTCCTTTTTCAAAAGGACTCCACAGAGAGAACTTCAAAACGGAGTCCTATTGTTCCAGGAGTTGGGCGGTGGCCTACCTCGAAACGAACCGGCTCATTTCCGAGATCAACGCGCACCTCAAGAGCGAACTGGATTCACACAGCCATCGGGTGGCCCTGATTCCTCCGACCCACAACTTCGATCAGGAAAGCCTCATGAGTGACTGGTCTCATCGACACGTGGCCTACGTGGCCGGAATCGGGCGTTTCGGTGTCCACAATCTGATCATCACCGAAAAGGGTTGCACGGGCCGTCTCGGAAGTTTCGTAACCGATCTGGCTCTGGAGCCATCGCCTCTGCCCAAAGAAGAATTGTGCCTCCAGAAGGCAGGCATCGACTGTCTCAAATGCGTTGAACGATGTCAATACGGTGCCCTCTATGGAGATCGATCCGACCGCCGGGCCTGCTATCGGCAGTGCCTGGTCAATGACGAATACCACCGAGATCTCGACCTGACCGATGTCTGTGGGAAGTGCTGTGCGATGGTCCCCTGCAGTGTGACCAATCCAGTGACAAGAGGGAGAGGGGCAACAAGACACATCAAATGACGGAGTCGTGAGACGAAGGCGATGCTTGACAGGAGGGACGCATAGGGGTTCAGTATGCAGAGCTTCCTGATATGAATTCTACAGCATTCGTCATCGAAAGCAAGATGGGGGCTTCATGAAAGAGGTTCGCATCCACGGAAGGGGAGGGCAGGGGTCCCTGGTACTGGCTCAGTTTATCGCCATGGCCGCTCTCGAGGATGGAAAATTCAGCCAGGCCTTTCCCTTTCTCGGAGGAGGAGGAGAACGGCGTGGAAAGCCGATTCAGGCTTTTGCTCGGATTGACGATCGATTTATCCGCCTCCGTAGCCGGGTTCACCAGCCCGATTACGTCCTGGTTCAGGACGCCACCCTTCTCGATGAGGTCGATGTCCTGGAGGGTCTGAAAAAGGGAGGAACAGCCCTCATCAATACGGAGAAGTCGTTGTCACCGTCCCAGGGAGAAGGCTTGATTCGATGGGTTGAGGTTCCAGCGTCTCGGATCGCCCGGGAAGTTCTGGGCAGGCCTCTGATGAATGCCGCTCTGCTGGGAGCATTCTGTGTGTTGACCGAAGAAATCAGCTTCCCATCCATTGAAAAGGCCATCAAAAAGCGGTTCTCCGGCGAGGTGGGATATCAGAATGTAGAGATTGCACGAAAGGCCCATGAGTATTGTCGAAGGGAGGGACTGTGAGGACAACGATCGGCGCTGTGGTTGAGGGAGGGACTTCTGTCAACTACAAGACAGGAGTCTGGCGCGAATATCGACCTGTTTTTGCTGCTCGCCTTGCACCCTGCAGGGACGCCTGTCCTGCTGGAGTCGATGTTGCGGGTTTTCTCCGACAGGTCAAGGAGAGACGCTTTGACCGAGCCTGGCACATCATCATGGAAGAAAACCCGTTCCCCAGCATCTGCGGTCGAGTCTGTGGCCATCCGTGTGAAGAGGCCTGCAACCGGAAGGAGTTCGATGAACCTCTGGGCATCAATGCACTGGAGAGATTCGTGGGCGACCACGGTCTCAAGAACGCGATGAAGGTCCCAAGCCCAAAGGTCGAAACAGGGGAAAGGATTGCCGTCGTTGGCGCTGGACCAGCAGGACTGTCCTGCGCCTATCACCTGAGGCAGCTGGGCTACGCCGTCGAAGTGTTCGAACGTTCGTCCCTGGCCGGTGGTATGCTGAAATGGGGCATCCCCGACTATCGACTCCCACGGACGATTCTGGAAAGCGAGATTGAGAGACTCCGCTGCCTGGGAATCAGGATCGAGACGCAGGTTTCTCTGGGTAGCGACTTTCTTACCGAGGGCCTCAAAGAATTCAAAGCTGTATTCCTGGCCCTAGGGGCTCAAAAGAACCTGGGGCTCGCTATTCGTGGAGAGAATCTTTCAGGGGTCCTGTCGGGTCTCGAATTCCTCCGAGCGATCAAAGACGGGAAGCCCTCCGATCTGGGGAAACGGGTTGCCGTGATCGGTGGGGGAAACACCGCGATCGACGTTGCTCGGACGGCTCTCAGATTGGGCTCAGAGCCCATCCTGATCTATCGCAGATCCCGCAGCGAAATGTCCGCCATGGCGAGCGAAGTTGCCGAGGCAGTGAAGGAGGGGACCCGGATCGAGTTCCTCACCTCTCCCGTTGCCATCACCGAGTTGAGGGGCCAGGGGCTTCGATTGGAATGCATCAGGAACATTCTGGACAAAGTCGGCAAAGATGGAAGAAGAAAGCCGGTTCCTGTGGCAGGGTCTAATTTCTTCATTGAATCCGATACGATTGTCGTTGCCATTGGAGAGGGGATTGATTCAGAAGGGCTGCCCCGATCCCTGGAAAGGACAGCAGGAGGGGTCGTCGTTGATGAATGGCATGCCACGGGGTTCCCGGGCGTCTTCGCGGGTGGTGATCTCACGGCGGGACCTCACACAGTCTCTCATGCCCTTGGCTCGGGCAAAAGGGCGGCTTTGGCCATCGACGCTTTTTCCCGGGGATGGGACAGAGACCGGCTCAATTCGGTTTTCCTGGGAAACCGCGGTACCCTCTCGATGGCCCAAAGGATCGATCCCCGTCTAACGACCCATGGGAACATCGAGGTCGTCAAATATGAAGACTTGAATTGCTCCTATTTTGAACCCAGGCCACGGGAAAGGATGCCCCAAATCCTCAATGGAACGAGGAGGATTGGGTCATTTGATGAAGTCAACCTGGGGTTTTCCGAGAAAAGAGCCATCAAAGAGGCCGAGCGCTGCCTTCATTGTGGCACGTGCAGCTTCTGCGAGAACTGCCATACGTTCTGTCCAGACAGCGCCGTTTTGAGGAAAGACCAGGACGAGGCATTTGACATCCATTACGAGTTTTGCAAGGGTTGTGGAATCTGCGCCTATGAATGTCCGAGCCATTTTATTGAGATGGTTCGAGAGGAAAAATAGTCATGAAAACGATGGAGATCCTTGAGGGATCAATGGCTGTCGCTCTAGCCGTCAAGGCCTGCAGGCCAGGGGTCATCTCAGCCTACCCGATTAGCCCCCAGACCCACATTGTGGAGACCCTCGCAAGGATGGTGGCAGACGGCGAATTGAACTCCCAATACGTCCTCGCCGACTCGGAATTCTCAGCGGCCTCGATTATTTACGGCGCTAGTGCAGCGGGGGTTCGAAGTTACACGGCCTCATCTTCCCAGGGTCTGCTCCTTATGACCGAAGTCATCTACAACGCCGCAGGGACCCGCCTTCCCATGGTCTTGACCGGGGTGAATCGGGCGATCTCGGCACCCATCAGTATTCAGGTTGACCATCAGGATACCCTCTCCCTGAGGGATTCAGGCTTGATTCAATTCTACGCGGAAAGCGCCCAAGAAGCCTACGATATGCACATCCAGGCCTTTCGACTAGCCGAAGATCCCGACATTCTGCTCCCTGTGATGATCTGCATGGATGGATGGGTTCTCACCCATGCCTATGAGCCAGTCACGTTAATCGACCAAAAGTCCGTTGAAGCCTTCCTTCCACCCTATCGCCCCCTTCACATGCTGGATCCCGAACATCCCCTCACCTTTGGATCCTATGCTGAGGACGACATTCTTATGGAGTTGAAATATATGGTTCAAGCGGCCATGGAGCGGGCCAAAGGGAAATTCGGGGAGATTTCTTCGGATTTCCATCGACTCACCGGACACTCGGGCCTGGGACTGATTGAGACCTACCAGACTGAAAAAGCAGATGTCCTCCTGGTCGGCATGGGATCGATGGTGGGAACGATCAAAGAGGCCATTGATGCAATGAGGGCCGACGGCATCCCGGTTGGACTCATCAAGCTTCGCTGTTACCGTCCCTTTCCCGCAGAGGCTATTCTTGAGTGCACTCAGCGTGCTCAAGCCCTTGCGGTTCTGGATCGCGGTTTTTCCATGGGGAGCGAAGGCCCCCTGTCCTTAGACGTGAAAGCTGCCCTGTCGGGTCAGGAAAAACCCCACATCTTCAGCTTCATCACCGGTCTTGGCGGGAGGGAGGTCACGACGGAAACCATCCGAAGCATTACGGTGACGAGCATGGAGGCCATAGAATCCCGCCGACTCTTGAAAGGCAGCCAGTGGGTTGATTTGAATCGGTCACTTCTGTAGGAGAAAACCATGATTCCCAACAGAGATGCGCAGGAACTTTTTGCCCCGGGTCACAGGGCCTGCCCAGGCTGTGGCGAGGCCATTGCCACCCGTTGGATTTTGAAAGCCACAGGGCGTAACGTCATTGTGGTCTCTCCCACAGGGTGTTTGGAAACGTTCACATCCCCGTACATGTTTTCCCCTTGGAAGGTCCCCTGGATTCATCCCCTGTTCGAGAACGGGGCGGCTGTGGCATCGGGCATCGAGGCAGCCCTCAGATACAAAGGCCGGTCGGATATCAAGGTGGTGGTGATCGGGGGAGATGGGGCTACCTTCGATATCGGCATGGGTGCCCTTTCGGGGATGTTTGAGCGAGGTCACCCTGTTCCTTATATCTGCTATGACAATGAGGCCTATATGAACACGGGTGTTCAACGCTGTAGCTCCACCCCTCCTTTTGCCTCAACAACGACCGAACCCGTTGGCCGCCTGTCTTGGGGCAAGGACCGGCCCAAGAAGAACATGCCGGCTATTGCGATGGCCCATGGCGTTGACTACGTCGCCACGGCGTCGGTCTCCCATCCCAAAGACCTGTACGATAAGGTCAAAAGGGCCCTGGCTATGAAGGGACCGTCCTACATCCAGGTTCACACGCCCTGCCCCAGCGGATGGGGGTTCCCTCCGGAGAAGACGATTGAGATTGGTCGATTGGCAGTAAACACGGCTTTGGCCCCCCTGTTTGAAATGGAGGCGGGCAAGGTTACCTCTGTTCACAAAATAGAGAAAAAGGTGCCCGTGGAAGCATACTTGATGGCTCAGGGGCGCTTCAAACATCTATTTCAGAGTGAGGAGGCAAAGAAAGAGGTCGCCAAAATCCAGGGGATTGCAGACCAGAGTATTGAAAGACTGGGTCTCGTTGAGAAGCGTATCGGAGGAACGATACGGGATCAAAGCAAAGCGCTTTGAGAAGGGTTCGTTCAATCATGAAGATCATCGTAGCAGGGGGATGACAATGAAGCTGAAGGGTGGTGCCGAATACATCAAGAGTCTGAGAGAGTTGACCCCCATCATCTATTATAAGGGGAAAAGGATTGAGGACGTAACCCGCCATCCAGCGACGGCTCCCCACGTTCGCGCAGCGGCCATGACGTATTCCCTGGCCAACTCCAAAGCGTATCGGGACCTGGCCACAGCCACCTCCCATCTGACCGGCCAGACCATCAGCCGTTTCACCCACGTCCACCAGGACATCGAGGACCTCATCAAGAAGATCAAGCTGCTTCGGGTGCTCGGACAGAAGACGGGCACCTGTTTCCAGCGCTGCGTTGGTTGCGACGGCATCAATGCGACCTATTCCGTGGCTTACGAGATCGACGAGAAGTACGGCACGGACTATCTTGAACGTTTCAAGAATTGGCTCACCTATATCCAGGATGAGAACCTCATGGTGGTGGGGGCCATGACCGATCCCAAGGGCGACCGTTCCAGGAGCCCAGCTGACCAGCCAGACCCAGACCAGTATGTTCATGTCGTGGACCGGAGTCCCAAAGGAATTATCATACGGGGGGCCAAGCTCCACATGACCGGAGCGGTCAACTCTCACGAGATTCTGGTTATGCCCACCACGGCCATGGACGAGCGCTCCAGGGATTACGCAGTGATCTGCGCATTGCCCGTAGACGCCCCTGGGGTCACCATGATCTTCGGGAGACAGGCCAACGACGGCAGGCGAGATAGGCGTGAAAGGATCGACGTGGGCAACCCTTCTTTTGGAGCCGTGGGCGGGGAGGCAGTCATCGTTTTCGATGATGTCTTCGTGCCCAGAGAAAGGGTTTATATGGATGGGGAGACCGACTTCACAGGTTCTGTTGTGTACCGGTTCGCTGCCCATCACCGGGCCAATTACGGCGCTTGCAAAACCGGTCTGATGGACGTCCTGATCGGCGCCGTGAGCTATCTATCCCAGATTCAGGGGACATCTCAGGCCTCTCACGTTCGGGAAAAGGTCACAGAGATGATTCACCTTTGTGAGACGCTGTATAGCTCTTCCATTGCATGTTCAGCCGAGGGTTGGCCGACTCCCTCTGGGGCCTACATGGTAAACACCATGCTGGCTAACGTCTGTAAGCAGAACGTCACCCGGTTCCATTTTGAGGTTGCCCGTCTCGCCGTGGACCTGGCGGGTGGGTTTCTCGCGACCGTTCCGAGCCAATACGATTTGAAAAGTGAGGAAGTCGGCCACCTGGTCAAGAAGTATTTCTCAGGGGTTGAGGGGATACCCTCGGAAGACCGGATCAAAATCGCTCGACTCATTGAGGCTATGACTGGAGGGACGGCTTTGGTGGAGTCCATGCACGGTGCAGGTTCACCCCAGGCTCAAAGGATCATGATCTTCCGAGAGGGGAACCTGGATCACAAGATCAAACTGGCCAAGGCATTGATAGGGATCCCTGCCAAAGGGTAATTCAGAGGAGAAGAAAGGACGGTCCGGGAGGATGGGAGTTCCAGAGGTTTTTCCTCAGTCATCCGACGGGGGGGACCTTTCGCCATCCAAGAGACCGGGCTGAGGGGTATTCACGATGGGCAACGCCAAAGTATCCATTGTTAAAACCAATCCCAAACCTAAGTATCCCGAGATTCGGGAGGCCGTGGAGAGGGCACTCAATCTGATTGGCGGTATCGAGGATATCGTCAGACCGGGCGACTTGGTTCTCTTGAACCCAAGCTGGGTGGCACCGCCGGTCGAGAGAGAGGCTGGCTGCATTACCATTCCGGAGATCCCCCGTGCACTCGCCGATATTGTCAGAGGACTCGGTGCCCGTCCGGTGATTGCCGAGTCGTCCGCGGTGGGAGTGGACACGGAAAAGGTCATCAGGGAGTCGGGCTATCAGGAACTCCGGGAGATGGACTACGAGGTGGTCAACTTGAAGAGAACCCGTTCGGTAAAACTCTCCACCTCCAACGGCAGGGTGTTCGATTCCGTAGAATGTTGGAAACTGGCACAACAGGCCGACGTGATTATTAGCGTGCCCAAGCTGAAGACTCACGATCAGACGGAGATGACTTGCACCATCAAGAATCTCAAGGGGCTTTTGACTGACAAGGGGAAGAAGGCCATGCACCAGGAGGGGCTCTTTGAGGGAGTCGTGGATCTCATGACTGCGCTAAAGCCCAAGCTGGCTGTTGTGGACGCCATTGTTTGCCAGGAGGGTCTTGGACCGATCTTCGGGAAACCCGTGGAGATGGACCTCATTGTGGCAGGCAAAGACCTTGTGGCGGTAGATTCGACCTGTGCCCGGCTCATCGGATATCCCCCCCATGAGACCCTCCTGACAGTGAATGCGGCGGCACGGGGAATGGGGGTGATTGATCCAGATCAGATTGCGATTATGGGGGAACCTCTGGACGGTGTTAAGCGACGGTTTCTCCGTTCGATAGATGATGACCCGGTAAAGGTTGACGGTTTCGAGCTGATTCATGGCGAGGCCACCTGTACGGGTTGCCGCAACACGGTACTCAGTGCTCTCGTTGATATGCGGAATGCGGACCAGTTGATGTACCTTCCAGGCGTAACCGTTCTCACCGGCGGCGCCCCCTTTCCCAGAGGTGGGCTGGGGTCAAGCATTGTTACCGTCGGCAAGTGTGTGCCTCAAGAGCGCCAGACCGAGCGGCATGTCAAAGGCTGCCCGCCGAATAACGCGCTCGTTGTGAAGGCGATCATCGGGGATAGGGCTGAAGTGAAGCGGATGTACGCCGATGAGACCGTGGACGAGACCGATGGATGAGATTTCATCAGGGGGACAGGGGAAGAGGCGATGAGGGTGAACTACCGAGAGAATGTCACACCCCGGTATCAGGTTCTTTCGGAAGACCAGATTGAAGAAATCCTGAGCGGGAGTTTTGAGGTCCTGGAAAGCGTCGGGGTGAAGATCCATGATGTAGGCTATCTGGATAGCGGCCTTAACGGGTCTCTCGAGATGCTCGTTTTGTGTGATGAGATCATTGATATGGTAAAGCATATTGGCAAGGGGATCCGGGTGGATGAGGATCACCTCGCCTTGGTCGTGATCGATCGGGTCGGTTTGAACGCCTACCCCGCCTTATGATGGATTATCGACTGACGTGGCCAGGGCGGCTCTTGCCGCCCTGAGTTTTTTCAGGGTTCTCAGAAGATCGGCACTCCCAGGGGTCAAAGGGAGCGGGGCATGAGATATGGACTCGACTGGACGACGGGAAGAGGCTCACCATACCGGGACAGACTCCATCATCGGGATTGATACAGGGGGGACTTACACCGATGGGGTGCTACTCGACTACCGGTCCCGCGAAGTCATTGCATCCAGCAAGGCCCTGACCACTCGGGAAGACCTAACCCGGGGGATTACGGCGGTTCTGGATGGTTTAGCGCTGAGCGATGCCTTTCGAGTCAGGCTGGTCTGTGTTTCCAGCACCCTTGCCACGAATTCCATTGCCGAGGGGAGGGGACGAAGGGTGGGTCTCCTCCTCATTGGCTATGATCGGGAACTCATCGCCAGGTATCATCTCGAGTCAAGATTCCCTACCCCGTATTTCGAATACTTTCGAGGGGGCCATACGGTTCAGGGGGAAGAAAAGGAACCTCTCGATCTCAAAGCCGCCCTGGCGTGGGTCAGAAAGAACGAGCACAATCTGGATGCCCTCGCCATCTCCAGCTATTTCAGCCCTGTCAACATCGCTCATGAGGAGCGGGTTTTCGAGGCAATCCGGGAAATCTCCTCTCTTCCTGTGGTTCTGGGCCATGAATTATCTACGAAGCTCGACTCCATCAAGCGGGCGACGACGGCCTGCCTCAATGCCTCTCTGGTGGCAATCATGCAGGAGTTTATCGAGGCGGTCAAGTCCTCTCTCAAAACCCATCGCATCGAGGCCCCTCTGATGATCGTCAAGGGGGATGGGTCTCTTATGCCGGACGAAATGGCCGGTCGGAAACCTGTTGAAACCCTTCTCTCCGGACCAGCGGCGAGTGCAATTGGAGGAAGGTTCCTGTCCGGGTATCAGGATGCCGTGGTGATTGATATCGGCGGTACCACCACCGATATCGCACTGATCGAGGATTCCCAGATCACAATCACAGGAGAAGGTGCCCGGGTAGGGGAAACTGAGACGGCTGTGAAAGCCGCCCGCATTCGAACCATCGGTCTTGGGGGGGACAGTCGAATTACCTTTGGCCCGGGAGGCAGGCTTACCGTCGGACCGACCCGGGTTGTTCCCCTTTCGTACCTGGGAGCGAAATACCCCACGGTGGAGAAAGCGCTACTTGAGCTCAAAAAGAAACCGCTTCTGGACTGGAGATCTACCGATCTGGACTACTGGTTTTTGCATCAGAACCCCGGGGGGCATCGGTCCTCGATCAGCGCCGTCTCACGCTCTGGTTTGCTGGAACTCCTCAGCCAAGGCCCCCTCTGTCTCACAGAGATTCTGGAGACCTTGGGTCTCTACCATCCGATGCAGCTCCATGCAGAAAGTCTGATTCGCCAGGGTCTCATTGAGCAGTCCACCCTGACACCCACGGATCTGCTTCACGTGACCGGTCAGTTCACCCCATGGAGCAGGGAGTCGGCACAGGCGGCCTTTGATTTTGCCTGCACCCTCTTTGAAAGGAAGAAGGAGACCCTTGTTGAAGAGGTCCTCGATCTGATGACCGCCACCATCGTGGAAGAGGTTGTCGCTTTTCTGGGTCAGAAGAAGGATCGAGGGCTCCCCGGAAAGGTGAGGGACCCCTGGGGCAAATGGTTTCTCCAACATTCCCTGAAGAGAAAGAACCCGTATCTCGACGTCACCATTGCCAGCAGAATCCCTATTATCGGCATTGGCGCGCCTGCAGCTATCCTCCTCAAGAACGTGGCAGCCTCACTGATGGCGCCTCTTTTTCTCCCCCCCCATGCCTCCGTCGCCAATGCTGTGGGCGCTGTGGCAGGTTCTGTGATGGTGGTTAAGGAGGCTCTGGTTTATGCCCAGGAGACCGAGAGGGTTCAGAGGTTTTTTGTCCAGGGGGAAGGGGAAAGGTCTGGGTTTGTGGAGGCCGAAGGGGCCTTGAGCTACGCCCAAGGAATCGTTGAGAAAGAGGCCAGCGCTGCCGCCATTCTGGCTGGAGCCGTCAATCCCCAGGTTCTCGTCGATGTTTTCAGGGAAGGGGCGTATTTCAGGGTGGTGGCTAAGGCTCTTGGAAATCCCAGGCTGTCATGGTAGTATGGCGCTAAAGTGGTGTGTGTTGCGGCGTCAGGTTTTTGCCCAAAACAAGATCCATAGGAACAAGGGTTGGAACGTTTTTTGCTCAACAATCTTGGCATCGTGTAGCGAGGTTCGGCTTTGTCGTGGGAATTGGCCTCGAAAAACGCGCTTTCCCCGCGCTCAGAGGGGCTGAAGGAGGTCCTCAATCTACAGAGTAACTTTTGAGAAAAAGGGAAAGAATGGAAACAATCGACCCATTCGGCAGGGTCTTTCTTGCCCCCATGAAATCGCTGGCTTAAACGGAATGTGAAATCTGTGCCTTGAAAAATTCGACGGGAAGGAGTTTGAACATGCTTATTGTGGGGGAACGGATCAATGCGAGTCGAAAGCGCATTAAACTGGCCATCGAAAACGGAGACGCGAGTATTATCGTGAAAGAGGCTGTAGATCAGGTGAAGGCCGGTGCTCATCTGGTGGATGTGAATGCTGGGGTCTTTGTGGACAAGGAAGTTGAGTACCTTCCCTGGCTCGTGAAAACGATTCAGGCAGAAGCCGACGTACGGTTATGTATCGATAGCCCCGATCCCCGAGCCATTGAGGCTTCCATGGCGGTTCACAAAGGCCAACCCATGATCAATTCAATCTCCCTAGAGAAGAAACGGTTCGAAGAGGTACTCCCCCTGATTGGGAGATACAAAGCCAAGGTCGTGGCCCTCTGCATGAGCGACGAAGGGATGCCAAAGACCGCCGATGAACGATTTGATGTCGCCACGGCCTTGATCGAGAAACTGAGAGAGGCAGGGGTGCCTCTCGATGACATCTATGTCGATCCCCTGGTAATGGCTGTGAGCACGGATTCGAGTTTTGGCATCGAGTTTCTCCGGGCTGTCGCGCGGATCATGCAGAGCCATCAGGGCGTCCATACCATATGCGGGCTGAGTAACATCTCCTATGGCCTCCCCTTGAGAAAACAGATCAATCAGATTTTCGCCGTCATGGCAATGGCCATGGGACTAGACGCTCTGATTGTCGATCCCTTGGATAGGAGAATGATGGCCAACATTTTGACGGCTGAGACGCTAATGGGCAGTGATCCGTACTGTGCAGGATATCTGAAGGCGTATAGAGACGGACGCTTTCAGGAGATATAGGCCTCCCCAAAGGAGCCGGGTTTGAGATACCTGGGGAACAGGGCTTACTCCCCGGTGTTGAGGGCGGAAGATGTCGTTGCCGGATCAAAGGGCTTTGCAGGTCCCCGTTCTCGGAAGGAAAACGCAGATTCTTTCTGTGGGGGGAGGAAAAGGGGGAAGCGGCAAGAGTTTTATCGCTGCCAATATTGGGGTTAGCCTGTCCAGACGGGGCCGGAGGGTCATCATGGTGGATACGGATCTGGGTGGAGCCAATTTGCATACCCTTTTGGGACTGTTGCCACCCCAGACCACCCTCGATGATTTCATCAACAGGCGGGTCGGAACCATTCGGGATGTGATCGCAAGGACGGACGTTCCCAATTTGGGGCTCGTCATCGGGGCTCGAAATATCCTCAATGCTGCCAATCCAAAGGTCCACGAGAAACTAAAAATCATTCGACATATCCGGAATCTCGACAGCGACTACGTCATCGTCGATCTTGGAGGGGGAAACTCCTTCAATGTTCTTGACTTCTTCCTCATCTCAGACGATGGCATCGTGGTGATCACCCCTGAGCCCACCTCGGTTGAGAATGCATACCGATTTATCAAGAGCGCCTTCTACCGAAAGCTGAGAAAGCTCACCATCCATCACGATGCCCGGGGGATCCTTGAGATGGCTATGGATCAGAGAAACACTCGGGGAATCCGGACCCCCCTCGACCTCGTCGAAGCCGTCGAGTCCATTGATCAGAGACTGGGACAGATTCTGAGACGGGAATTCGAGGCCTTCAGACCGAGGCTTGTTGTCAACCAGGTGAGAACCCAGGGAGATGTGGATGTCGGATTCTCAATGAAGAGTGTCTGCCACCGGTTCCTTGGGATCCATCTTAATTATCTCGGCTACGTCGCCTATGATAACGAGGTCTGGCGGTCGGTTCAACGAAAGAGGCCCCTAGTTCTGGAACAGCCCTATGCCAAAGCATCGAAGTGTATTGCCGAGATCACCATTAAGCTCTTGAAAGAACAATCGCTCAAATCGAATTCCTAGCCATGAAGCTTCTCCAAGACCTCAACTTTTATGAGATTCTCGAAGTCAGTCCAAAAGCGAGCCAGGGCGAAATCCGAAAGGCCTACGAACGGGCAAAACAAACCTATAGTCGTGATTCGATTGCCGTCTATTCCCTCCTTGATGCAAATGACCTGGAAGAGATGTCTAGGCTCATTGAGAGGGCTTATCGAACGATTGGAAACCGCAAGAGGAGGCGAGAATACGATCAGACCCTCGGCCGTGCAGAAGTTGAGGAGACCGAGACACTAGAACCATCCTTCTACGAGCTCCTGTCCCTGCCCGACACTCCGTTGCACCCAGACGAAACTGGACCTCGATCCCATGAACAGGAGGAAAAGATCAGGGAGATGATCTCCGAGCCCGAATTTGAATACTCAGGTCCAGCTTTGAGGAAAATTCGTGAGACCATCGGGCTTGACCTTAAGCAGATCTCCAGACAGACCAAGGTGAGCAGCACGAATCTGTACTTTATTGAAATGGAAAACTATGCCCATCTTCCTGCTTTCATCTACCTGAAGGGATTTGTCAGTGAATATGCCAGGTGCCTAGGGCTTGATCCCCTGCGCGTTTTGAATGACTATGTGATGCGATATCGAAAGTGGGAGAAGGAGAGAGAAATGTCAATCTGAACCCTGACCGAGTCTATAAGGCAGGCGCGAGCAGGATAAGGCTTGCCTTGGGAGGGGAAGCCAGAAGTCATGGGAAAGCTAAATCTGATTGTGAAGGTAAAGGACACGACGGAGAGTGAGGTGCGCAAGGCCCTCAAGGCGGCCGGAATCGAGGTCAGAAGCATTGTGGCCGTATACAAAGAGGAAGGGGAGAAACCTGAGGACAAGGCCCAACCCCAGTGATCCCAGGATCACTTCATCGAGGCGTGTGCGTTAGAGAATCAAACGACTCCAGCTCGTGCTTCTCTAGGGTGCTGCAATGAAAGAGGGGACACGCCTTTCTACCCTCCTGGGTGTTTTTCTCGTATCTCTCGCAGCCCTTTCGTTCCAAGTGGCCCTGAGTCGGCTCTTCTCCGTGGCCCTTTCGTATCACTTTGCTTTCATGGTTGTCAGCCTGGCTCTGCTGGGATATGGTGCAAGCGGGTCCTTTCTTACCCTTTTCCCCTCTCTCCTCCAAAAGAGGCCTGCTCTCTTTCTCTCCTGTTCAGCCATGCTCTTTTCGGTGACCTGTGTGGGAGCCTACACAGGGGTCAATCGGATTCCCTTCGACCCCTTTCGCATCTCCTGGGATCGCCTGCAGTTGGTCTACCTGTTTGCCGACTACCTCTTGCTGAGCGTGCCCTTCTTTTTTTCTGGTTTGTGCGTCTCTGGGGCGCTTACCTATCACGCCCGTGAGGCAGGGAGGATCTATTGTTCTGATCTTACCGGGGCAGGGGTAGGGTCTCTTTTGGTTTTGTTTTTGTTCATGCCCTTCGGTGGGAAGGGGGTGGTTGTCCTTCCTGCCTTGACGGCCGCCCTGGGAGGATTGGTATTTGGACTGAAGAGGCCGGCCTGTCGGTGGGCCGTTATTCTCTCGTCTGTGCTCCTGGGGGTCTTGATCTCCCTTTTGTGGACAGAACCTTCCATCCTGGAAGTTCGGATCTCGCCGTACAAGAGTCTCAAAACCGCCCTCTGGCATCCCGAGAGCAGGATTTTGGATACACGTTGGAACGCCTTTTCCCGGGTTGACGTGATCGAGAGCCCCCTGGTTCGGTTTGCGCCTGGACTAAGCCTCAAGTTCCTTAAACCGATCCCCCCCCAACTTGGAATCACCATTGACGGTGACAACATGACAGCCATAACCCGATATGAGGGGAGAGAGGACCCCGTGGCTTTTGTCGCTCATTTGCCAGATGCCCTTGCCTACCGGATCGGAAAAGGGGATCGGGTTCTTCTGATCGAACCTGGAGGAGGCCTCGGGGTTCTGATGGCCCTTGTGTTAGGGGCTCGAAAGATCGATGTGGTGTTCGATAATCCCCTCGTCCATGAGGTCGTCTCCGAAAGGTATGGAGAGTTCGGGGGGAACATTTTCAAAGATCCTCGGGTGGTCACTGTGGTCAGAAATGGGCGGAGTTTTCTCCGACGCTCAGAGACCACCTATGACCTCATTCAATACTCCCCTCTGAGCAGCCTTGGTGCAGCATCCACTGGGATCCGGGGGCTTCATGAAAACTACATGTTTACCGTAGAAGCCGTTGTGGACTTTTTCGACCATCTGAAGCCAGGAGGGGTTCTCTCGATGACTCAGTACCTCCTACCCCCACCCAGGAAGGAGATTCGACTCGTCCATCTCGTTTTGAAGGCTCTGGCCAAAAGGGAGATCCCCGAGCCGGAACGCCATCTGGCCATAATCCGGACCTGGGGGTCTTTTACTCTCCTCTTAAAGCGAACGCCGTTTTCTGAAGAGGAGATCCGAAGAATCAGGGATTTCTGCAAAGAAGAGAGGTTTGATACGGTCTACTTTCCCGGTATAGAACCAAACCAGGCCAATCGCTACAACCGTTTCTCACGTCCCGTCTACTTTGAAATGGTCCGGGATCTTCTTTCTGAGGCGGGCAGAGAGCGTCTGGTCAGGGAGTATCTCTTTGATCTGGAGCCTGTCACAGACGACAACCCTTTCTTTTTTAATTTCTTTCGGTTCAAGAAGATCGTCCCCCTGTACCGGGCCATACACGAAAAATGGCAGCCCTTTGTGGAGGGAGGATATCTGGTTCCAGTCGTCTTGATCCAATCGATCTTCGCCTCTGCTTTCCTGATCCTTCTGCCTCTGGTTTTTGGGCGGAGCGTCTCTTTGCCAAGAGGGCGAGGATTTCGGCTCTGGTTTCTCGCATACTTTGCCCTTCTCGGATGGGGATACATGTTTGTGGAGATCGTTTTGATTCAAAAGCTGATTCTCTTTCTTGACCATCCGGTCTATTCCATGGCCACGGTGATCTTCGGTCTATTGATCTCATCAGGCCTTGGGAGCTTGTTATCCCAGAGGATGAGTGAGGAGAGACTCAGAGCAGCTCTTGTGGCGATCCTTTTCACGGTGGGTATCCTGGTCTGGGGGTATCTCCGACTTGTCCCATCTGCGGTCAGCCACTTCCTCGGTTTCGGACTCGGATATCGAGCGGCCATAACACTGATCCTTCTCTTTCCTTTGGGTTTTCTCATGGGTATGCCCTTTCCTATGGGGATCAGGCTATTGAAAGGCGCGGACCCGGACACCATTCCCTGGGCATGGTCTGCGAATGGCTGTTTTTCAGTGATGGGATCGGTTCTTTCGGCTGTTCTGGCTCTGGGAATAGGTTTCTCAGGAGTCTTGATGGTAGCGGGGGCGGTTTATGTTGCAGGCGGAGGCGTGGTCTTAGTCTCTTTTCTGCGCCTCACCCGTCATGGGAACGAATCTGACGCCCCCCAGGTGACGAACGTCTAGATCATCCGCCCCCTTCTCTATGAGGGTAAGGGTCTGCCAATAGGTCGTGCTTCCCACGGGAATGATGAGGCGACCTCCCACGCGGAGTTGTTCGATCAGGGGCGGAGGGATGTGATTGGCTGCGCAGGTGACGATGATGGCGTCATAGGGGGCATACTGCTCCCATCCAAAATAGCCGTCGCCATGTTTCACTTTTACATCTCCATATCCCAGCTCCTTTAATACCGTTCTCGATGTCTCAACGAGGCCCTTCCGGATTTCAATGGAGTAGACCTGCGGGGTCAGTTCGGCGAGAATGGCTGCCTGGTAGCCCGAACCCGTTCCAATTTCCAAAGCCCTCTCCCCAGGTTTCAACTTGAGGGCCTGGGTCATAAGGGCAACGACATAGGGCTGCGAGATGGTCTGCCCTTCCGCAATGGGAAGGGGATGGTCACTGTAAGCGGCCGACCATTGGCTCTTGGAGACGAATCGGTGGCGCGGCACCTTCCCCATGGCGTCAAGGACCCTGGGATCGGTAATGTCCCGTCCTTTCAGATCGTGATCCACCATGTGGCGCCGTGCGCGGGTCAAGGACGGGTCTTCAGCCCGGAGAAGAGAAGAGGGTGAGAGAAACAAAATGGCAAGAACGATAAGAAAGGCTCTCTTAACCATGGTGCTTTCAGTCCTCCAATCCTTTCTCTTTCTGCTGAGCCCTGACTCCCGATTCCGAGCTAACTTCTTCGGTCAACGACATAGTCGGCCAATGCCACAATCGCCGTCTTGGCATCAGATGGGTCGAAGTTATTCAGACACCGCTTGGCCTGTTCCACAAAGTTCACAGCCCGGTCGACTGTATAATCCACCCCACCATACTTGCCGATCAGTTCTGTGACCGCCATGAAGCCTTCGTGGGTGATGGTATCTGAAAAAAACACCTCCTCCAGCTTGCTCCTCTCCTGAATCGAACAGTTCCTGAGGGTATGAATGAGGGGAAGTGTCACTTTGCCATCCTTGAGATCGATGCCGATTGTTTTCCCAAATTCTTTCTCATCGGAGATGTAATCTAAGGTGTCGTCGATCAACTGAAAGGCAATGCCCACGTTGAGGCCGAAATCGCCCATCGACTTCTCCTGTTCAGAGTCGACCCCGCCAAGGATGGCACCGATCCGACACGCTGCCGAGATCAGCGCAGCCGTCTTTCGCGTCACGATCGAAAGGTAACCCTCTTCCGCCAGGGAGAGATCGCTTGTCTTGATCAACTCCTGCATCTCCCCCTCGGCAAGCCGAATGGATGCGTCTGAGATGACCCGAAGAATCCGATTATCCCCATCTCTCACCATGAGGGAAAAGGACTTGGAAAACAAGAAATCGCCTACGAGAACGCTGGCCTCGCTTCCCCAGAGGGCATTGGCCGATGCATTGCCCCGCCTCAAAGCCGCATCATCCACCACATCGTCATGAAGAAGAGACGCCATATGGATAAACTCAATGACGCTAGCCAGGGGAATGTGACGATGTCCTTCATATCCGCAAAGCTTGGCGGAAAGGATGAGGATCATGGGCCGGAATCGCTTGCCCCCGCTCCCGAGAAGGTGCTCACCGATTTTCGATATGAGCTTGACATCGGAGTCGAGGTTCTTTTTGAATTCCCCCTCCACCTTTTGGAGATCTTCTTTGACGAGGCGCTGGATAATTGGATCGATCAAATTCAGGTAGTCTCTTGAATTTATTGTGTTATTTTTTGAACAATATCGAATTCTTCATCAATTGTCAAAGCAATTTTCCCTTGAAGACAGTTCTCGGGGATCAGGGATCGGCTCTCAGGCATGGGTTCCGGTACAACGCCTTCGGCGATGTCAGTTGCCGGTCGTTGGGGGTCAGCCATCCTTTCCCCCGGGAGTCCACAAACCTCTGGTCGCCCTCCAGCCGTTCGAGTCTGGATCGTTCTCCGAATTCATTTGGTTTTTCTGATCCCTGTCCCTGAACCCTGTCAACTGATGGAGTCGGTTTTTCGCTGACCCCTGTTAACCGATTGTTCCCTGACCCCTGTCAACCGATTGTTCCCTGCCAACCGATTGAAGGCTCGAATAGATTCTCTTCATCTCCCCTGTGTAGCGTCCATCGAGATCATAGATAAACAGGGGTTTGAGGACCCTCAGTTCTTTCCGGCCCCCTTTGACCGCTTCGGCCATCACAAGTCTCGCCTCTTCTTTGGCATTGGAGTGAACATTCTGGATGCGTTTGGGTTCCAGGTCTGAGTCCCTCAAAGTGAGAAACAAATCCACGACTCGGGATGAGGGATAGACGACATAGAATCGGCCCTTCGGGCAGAGAAGGAAAGAGGCCACTTGGGCCATGTCTTTCAAGGACCCGAGGATCTCATGTCTCGCGAGGGCCTTCTGATGATCCGGGTTGACCCTGCCCGTTTGAACAGGACGGTAGGGAGGGTTGCTGATCGCAACATCAAAAGAACCCTTGTCAAGGTAAGTCGGTAGATCCCTTACATCTCGGTGAATGAGGGTTATCCTTCCCTCCATATCGTTGATCGCGATATTTCGGCGAGCCATGTCGATGAGTTCCGCCTGAATCTCCACACCCACGATCCGGACTGCCGCCCATCGAGCGGCCAAGAAGATGGGGATAACGGCATTGCCCGTTCCAAGATCGATGACCACGTTGGCCTTTTTGAGGCGGCAGAAGTGGGCCAGAAGAATCGTGTCAATCGAAAAGCGATAGCCCCTTTTTTTCTGAATTATCCTCAGCTTCCCGTTCAGAAGCCCGTCCACCGTCTCGTCCGGTTGAATCGGGACCTCCAATGCTCTCCCTCGCCGTATGAAATGGGCTATCTTAACTATCACATTCGCAGGCAGGCTGTCAATATGACCCCCCACACCCAAGAAACCTCCCCATCTGGAGTTCTTAGCCTTCTGTCCTGAATCTCGAGCGTCTAGCCTCCCACCTCACATGCCTTACCGATTTCACCAATTACGCGCCTTGTTTTGAGTGCTTGACGAAACCTCTCGGTCCATGGCAGGATGAGAGAGAAATTGCGAGACATGATCTTCAGAGAGGTCCCTCGGATGCACAGTTCCCGAGAACCTGAAATACCTGATGATTCACTCGCCTTCGCCAGGATGCCCCGTGCGGACGCACGGGAGGGATCAGCCTACGCCAGAGGCTTCGG
>CAYGBW010000081.1:0-20742 GCA_964348185.1 uncultured Thermodesulfobacteriota bacterium
ACCCGCAGTTCGAGCTTCTTTTCAAACAGCGAACTCGCCTCCCGCGGGCTGCCTAGCCCTGAGGAGCTCAAAATCCTCGAACCCTTCCGGGGTAAAACCCCGCCCGAGGTCTTCACCAAAGAATACCGCCCCCCCTCCACTCTCGGTGAAGGACGCATTCGGGCGAACCTTCGCAGGGCCATGAAGCTCCTGAACGAGGGGGGTTGGGTCTTCAAAGACCGACAACTGGTCAACCAAAAAACAGGGGAGCCTTTCTCCTTCGAGATCCTCCTTCAACAACCCACCTGGGAGCGGATATCCCTCCCCTTTGCCAAGAACTTGGAAAGACTGGGGATCGATGCCCGGGTCCGTACCGTGGACGCGGCTCAGTATCAAAAGCGTGTGGAGGAATTCGATTTCGACATGATCGTGGACGTATTTTCCCAATCCCTTTCCCCCGGCAACGAGCAGAGGGACTTCTGGAGTTCCGCTGCCGCCGCGGAATCTGGCAGCCGCAATACGATCGGGATCAAGGATCCTACGGTGGATGCCCTGATCGATCTCGTCATTTCGGCCCCCGACAGAGAGAGCCTCATACACCGTACCCGTGCCCTGGACAGGGTGCTCCTCTGGGGACACTATGTGATTCCCCACTGGCATATCCGGAGCTTCCGGGTGGCCTACTGGGACAAATTCGGCGTCCCCAAGGTCACACCGAAATACGACCTCGGATTTGATGCCTGGTGGGTGGACCCCCGGATGGAAGCGGCCCTCGTCAAGAGGAAGGCGTCCCCAAAAAAGAAATAAACTGGAGTCATTCCCGCGCATGTTCGCCTATGTGATCCGCCGCCTGATTCTGATCGTACCAACCCTTTTCGGCATCATGGTGGTCAATTTTCTCATCGTCCAGTCTGCCCCCGGCGGGCCCGTGGAGCAAATGATCGCCCGGATCAAGGGCACGGCTGCCGAGGCGACCGCCCGTGTACGCGGCGATCGCCAGGACGACGTGGGCGCCCCGGGTCGCAAGGGGAGGATCTCGGCTGGGGCTGAAGTCACCGCGAAATACCGGGGTGCGCGCGGCCTGGATCCTGAGTTTATCAAAGAGATCGAACGGCAATTCGGCTTTGACAAGCCGGCCCATGTGCGCTTTTTCAAGATGATCCGCAATTACATGATGTTCGATTTCGGGGAGAGCTATTTCCGAGACCAGAGCGTCGTGAGTCTGGTGCTCCACAAGATGCCCGTATCCATCTCCCTTGGCCTCTGGACCACTTTCCTGGTCTATCTGATCTCTATCCCCCTGGGAATCGCCAAGGCAGTGCGTGATGGTTCGAGATTGGATGTCTGGTCCAGCACCCTGGTGGTCATGGGAAACGCCATCCCCAGTTTTCTTTTCGCGATTCTGCTCATTGTCCTCTTTGCCGGCGGGAGGTATTTCGACTGGTTTCCATTACGCGGGCTCGTGTCGGAAAACTGGGTCGAGCTGAGCTGGCCGGCCCGGATCGCCGACTACTTCTGGCACATTACCCTACCCGTTCTCTCCATGGTGATCGGAGGATTTGCCGGACTCACCATGCTGACCAAGAACTCCTGCCTCGAGGAGATCAACAATCAGTATGTGGTCACCGCGCGCTCCAAGGGACTTACGGAGCGCCGGGTTCTGTATGGACACGTCTTCCGCAACGCCATGCTGATCGTCATTGCCGGCTTTCCGAGCGCTTTTATAGGGGCGCTCTTTACGGGATCCCTTCTCACGGAAATCATCTTCTCTCTGGACGGGTTGGGCCTTCTGGGCTTTGAGGCAGCTCTCAACCGTGACTACCCGGTCATGTTCGGCACCCTCTACTTCTTTACCCTGTTAGGGCTGCTCCTCAACCTGGTGGGCGACCTCACATATCATGTGGTCGACCCGCGTATCACCTTTGAAAGCCGGGAGATCTAAGGGTGCCTGAACGATTCCTCCGTTTTAAAATCTCTCCACTTACCCGGCGTAGGCTCTTAAATTTCAGATCCAATCGACGTGGCTTCTGGTCCCTGTGGCTCTTCCTCACTCTCTTCACCATCACCCTATTTGCCGAGTTCATCGCCAACGACAAGCCGTTGCTCCTGCGATATGAAGGCAAGTTTTACTTCCCGGTCTTCGTTGAGTACCCGGAAACCCTGTTCGGTGGGTTTCTTCCCACAGAGGCCGATTACCGAGATCCTGAGGTGGCGTCCCTCATCAGGGAGAAGGGATGGATGGTCTGGCCCCCCGTGCCCTACAGCTACGATACCATTAACTATAACTTGCCCGTTCCTGCGCCCGCACCACCTTCCGCAGACAATTGGCTGGGTACGGACGACCAGGGTCGCGATGTGGTGGCCCGGCTGATTTACGGCTTCCGGATCTCGGTGCTGTTCGGGCTGGTGTTGACGCTCTTCAGCTCTCTTGTCGGGATCGCTGCCGGCGCCGTGCAGGGGTACTTCGGCGGTCTGGTGGATCTCCTTTTCCAGCGGTTCATCGAAGTGTGGTCGGGACTCCCGATCCTGTACCTCCTTATCATTCTGGCCAGTGTTGTGGAGCCTAACTTCTGGTGGCTCCTGGGGCTCATGCTGCTCTTTAGCTGGATGGCCCTCGTGAGAGTGGTCAGGGCCGAGTTTCTCAGGGTGCGCAACTTTGATTACGTGCGCGCCGCCAGGGCCCTGGGCGTCAGTGACACCATGATCATGTTCAAACATATCCTGCCCAATGCCATGGTGGCCACCCTGACCTTTCTCCCCTTCATTCTCAACGGCTCCATCACCACGCTCACAGCACTGGATTTCCTGGGATTCGGCCTACCGCCCGGATCGCCTTCACTAGGAGAGCTTCTCAACCAGGGCAAGTCGAACCTCCAAGCACCCTGGCTGGGCATTACGGCCTTCATGGTGCTCGCGGTGATGCTGAGCCTCCTTATATTTATCGGCGAAGCGGTGCGGGACGCCTTCGACCCAAGGAAAACGTTACAATGAAAGGTCTAAGGTGTACGGTGTACGGTTTAAGGTGGGATTGTATTAGTGAAGATTAGTGGTTTTATAAGTTGAGGGATCAATGGTTAAAGAACCCATGTTACAAATCCGCGATCTGTCCGTCTCCTTTGGCAGGGGTGCTGCCGAGGTGAAGGCCGTGCGCGGCATCTCCTTGTCCATCAAACGGGGAGAGACCCTCGGACTCGTGGGAGAAAGCGGCTCCGGCAAGTCGGTGACGGCTCTGTCCATTGTCCAGCTCCTGCCCTACCCCCTGGCCCACCATCCCAATGGAAGTATCCGCTTCCGGGGCGAAGAACTTCTGGGCGCTTCCCGTCCCCAATTACAGAGGATTCGGGGCAATCAAATCGCCATGATCTTTCAAGAGCCCCTCAGCTCCCTGAACCCTCTTCATAGCATCGAACGCCAAATCATCGAGGTGCTCCTCGTCCACAAAGACATGAACCGAACGGAGGCCCGCGATCGGGTCGTAGATCTCCTCCACCTGGTGCGTCTGCCGGAGGCCACCGATCGCCTCACATCGCTACCCCACGAGTTTTCCGGCGGTGAGCAGCAACGGGTCATGATCGCCATGGCCCTTGCCAACGAGCCCGATATGCTCATCGCCGACGAACCCACCACCGCCCTCGACGTCACGATTCAGGCCCAGATCCTCGAACTCCTGAAAGATCTCAAAGAAAAGCTCAATATGGCGCTTCTCCTCATTACCCATGATCTGGATGTAGTGCGTCGCACGGTCGACCAGGTCTGTGTCATGCACGATGGGGAAATCGTTGAGCAGGGGGACGTGGAAGAAGTCTTTGAACGACCGAATCACTCCTACACCCAGAAGCTCCTCTCAGCAAAACCCCGAGGGAATCCCGATCCTGCACCATCCGGTGCCCGGACCCTGGTGGACGCCGCGGATTTAAGAGTCTGGTTTCCGATCAAAAAGGGGGTCATTCGCCGGACCGTCAGTCACTTGAAGGCGGTGGACGGCATCACCCTGTCCGTCCGGCAGGGCCAGACCTTGGGAGTCGTTGGAGAGAGCGGCTCCGGCAAATCGACCCTAGGACGTGCCCTCCTAAGGCTCGAACGAAGTAAGGGGACCATTGACTACGAGGGCCGGGATCTCCAGGGCCTTCGGTCCAGGGCCTTAAGACCCCTCCGGCAGGAGATGCAGATGGTCTTCCAGGATCCATATGGTTCCCTGAGCCCCCGCCTTTCCGTGGGCCAGATCATCGGAGAAGGTTTGCGCGTACACCAGATGGGCGGCTCCATAGAGGAGCGCCGCCGCCTGATCGGTCGGGCCCTTAAAGAGGTGGAACTCGAGCCTGACATGCAGGACCGTTACCCCCACGAGTTTTCCGGCGGACAGCGGCAGCGCATCGCTATTGCCAGGGTCCTGGTCCTCAAGCCCAGGTTCATCATCCTGGACGAACCCACTTCCGCCCTCGACGTGTCCGTCCAATACCAGATCGTGGAACTGCTGCGAGATCTTCAAAAGCGGCACAACCTGGCCTACTTGTTCATCAGCCACGACCTCCGGGTTGTGAGGGCACTGGCCCACCACATCCTCGTCATGCGCGAGGGCCGGGTGATCGAGCAGGGGCCTGCCCAAGAGGTTTTCGATAACCCCAAACACCCTTACACAAGGGCCCTCATGGCCGCCGCCTTCGAGATGAAGGTGGAATCCCCTATGTAGTGGGTGCCGACCATGACCTTGAATTCAATCGCCATCCCTTTGGTACAGGCCCCTTCCGGTTTCGAGAGATGAACAGCCCTACACATTCCTTTACGTTCGCAGATGCACTGCGGTTTTGGATAAACGGATTGTCATCAAGGAAATGGTAAACACCATGATGGTGATTCCAATGAAAGAAGGATGCCTGGGTAATAAGAGCTTGATTTGCTGCATTCATTCCAGCGTTCCGATATTTCATGAGCAGGACAGGGAGTAAGCCGAACTCCAGCGGCCAAACCTGGAACACCCAGTGTTAATGCGAAATCTAAACCAATTAGTTCACACCGAGCCCTGTGCGTGGGGAGAACATTAAGAAATCTCAGGGTTATCCTGTTTCGGGGATGGAATAGATTAGATGGCGAGTCAGGGACCGGAGTCTTGTTGATCAATGGGAGGGGTTCCTGGTAAAATTTGGGAGGGTCTTTGCTTGGCTGGATGTGAGTCATCTCAAAACACCCGGGGGGCTCAAAGACTGAGATCTGATGGATTGAGGAGGGCCGATGCGTCGGATTCTTACGTGGGTTCCTATCGCCTTTATCCTGTTTCTGATTCAGTCCTATTTCTGGGTTCCCACCTATGAGGAACAGACTCGGGGGAATCCAGGACGACTCACCGAGTATATCGAGGCCTCCATTGGGGATGCCCAGATCCTGAACCCGATTCTCTCGGCAGACAGTGCCAGCAGTGACATTGAAGAGAAGGTCTTCGAGGGGCTCATTGACCGCGACGAGAATCTCAATTTTCGGGGGCGGCTGGCAACCCACTGGGAGATATTTGAAGAGGCTTATTTCTATGTCAATGAGGTGGCTTCTATTCCCAATCAGGGAAAGACCGATGTGGAAGGGGTGATCCGGTTCCTTCAAGAGGCCAGAGAGGCTCGAAGGGGGAGGGACGACCCGGTTTCCCGATCTCTTGCGAACATTAGAGGGATTGAGGCCCTTCCTGGGAGAACCTTTGAGGTGTCAAAGGAAGAGAGGGAGAAGGACGGGGAACCGGTCCCGGTAAAGGTGAAGGTTCAGGCTCCTCCGAGGATCCGCCTTGTGCTTGGGGAAGTGGATCAGGAGCTTTTCGATCACCTCTCAGAACTCCTCGGACCGGATTATTTCTCCTCTTTTGACGGGGGACGGTTCGTCGAGGTCCTTCCCGAGGCTCTCTCTTCGAGAAAGGAGGTATACGGGCGAGAGCTCCTCCCAGCCACTGAACACAACCCGGTGATCGTGTTTCATCTGAGACCCCATGTCAAATTCCACGACGGGCATGTCCTTGATGCAGAAGATGTGAGATTCACCTACGAAGCGATCATGAATCCCAAAAACCTGTCCCCTCGGATTGCCGATTACGAACCGGTCAAGGCCGTGGAGGTTCTCGACCCCCTGACCGTCCGGATCGTTTATAAGCGCCTCTATTCTCCCGCCTTGGGCACCTGGGCCATGTATATCTTGCCCTCCCATCTGCTCAATGACCGGGTTCTCAACGAGGAGGCCAGGCGGCGGGGTCTCAATCCAGAGGATTTCTCCCTCCGCCAGAGTGAGTTCAATCGATATCCCATCGGATGTGGCCCCTTTCGTTTCCGTGAGTGGAAGACCGATCAGTACATCAAATTAGAACGGTTTGAGCATTACTGGGAGGGACCCGCGAATTACAAGGAATACGTCTATCGAATTGTACCTGACCGCTTAACCCAGGAGATGGAGTTCTATGCCGGTACCGTGGATCGTTATGACGTCCAACCCCATCAGGTTGAACGGCTCGGAAAGGATCCGGCCTATCAGGGGTTTTCCGGCCTCTCCTTTGGTTACACTTACATTGGTTATAACATGCGGAGAGAGCCCTTCAAGGACGTCCGGGTCCGGAAAGCCCTGGGGATGGCGATCGATGTCGGTAAGATCATCAAATACGTGCTCTACGGTCAGGGGGAAGGGATCACCGGGCCCTTTCTCAAACAGACTGACTATTACAACCCTGCGATCGAGCCTCTCCCCTATGATCCGGAAGGAGCCCTCGAGCTGTTAGCCGAGGCAGGGTGGGAAAAGGGGCCCGAGGGCTGGCTTGAGAGCGGGGGCAAACGACTCCAATTCACCTTGATCACCAACCAGGGCAACAACATCCGACAGGCCATTCTTTCGATAGCCCAAGATTCCTGGAGGAAGATTGGCATCGACGTCCGAACCGACGTGCTGGAATGGGCGGTTTTTATCCAGGAGCGGGTGAACAAAATCGATTTTGATGCGTTGGTCTTGGGATGGTCCATGCCCATTGATCCGGACCTCTATCAGATCTGGCACTCGAGCCAGACTCGCCCCAACCAGCTCAATTTTGTGGCCTTTCAGAATCGAGAAGCAGACGACCTCATCATAAAAATCAGGCAGGAATACAATCACAACCGACAGGTGGCCTACTGCCATCGCCTCCATGAGATCATTGCTGAGGAGCAGCCTTACACCTTCCTCTACGTGGGGAAATGGACCGCGGTGCTGGACAAGCGCATCGTCATCAAAGGGGTCGATCCCGATGGTACGGTCAGCTACAGCCCGATCAAACCGACCAAGGCCGGGGTTTACGACTTCTATTTCAACAAATGGATCAAACTCCCTGAGGTTCCCAGATTTGAGATGGAGAGATGACCAATGTTTGCCTTTCTGGGGCGAAGTCTCATTCAAAAAGCCATCACCCTGTTTTTCGTATCTGTGATCTCCTTTCTGATCATCCATCTCGCCCCTGGGGAGCCGAGCCAGATTGACCCCCTGAATCCGAAATTCACCCAGGAGGTTTTGGAACGGTTTCGCAAGGAATTTCACCTGGACAAACCCCTTTATGTTCAGTACCTGTATTTCTACCGCGATCTCCTCACCGGGAAGAGCGTCTCCTGGAAAGATGGACGCCCTGTTCTGGAGAAGATCTTCGAGCGGTTTCTCAACAGCCTTCCCCTCTTTATCCTGGGAACCCTGATCACCTGGAGCCTTTCCTTTCCCGTGGGCATCCATGCTGCGATCGGACGGGGAGGACTCTATGACCGGAGCACAACCTTTTTCGCCTATCTTCTCATCTCCATTCCTGGTTTCTTTTTCGCCTATATCCTCATTATCTTTGTGGTGACGCGCTTTCACGTGCCGGTGATCGGCATGGATACCTTTGGCCTTTCATCGTTGAATTGGTCCACCTTGATGATGGACCGGCTGTGGCATCTGCTGCTTCCCTCGATTCTGGGCGCAGCGGGTGGCATTGCCGTCCTCTCCCGGTATGTTCGGAATCAGATGCTCGAGGTTGAGAATCAGGATTATGTGCGCACGGCGCGGGCCAAGGGGCTGCCAGCCGACAAGGTTCACTACAAACACGCCCTGAGGAATGCCCTGCTGCCTTTTGTGACCATGTTCGGCCTCGTCCTGCCCGGGCTCATTGGCGGATCGGTCATCATTGAGTCGATCTTTTCCTGGCCCGGGATGGGGCGGATGGCTTATGAGGCGATTCTGGCCCGTGACTACCCCGTGATTCTGACGGTCAACTTCATCTCGGCCATACTGGTATTAGTTGGGACGTTTATTTCGGATCTCCTGTACATGGTCGTCGACCCGAGGATTCGGCTATGATGGACATAAACGGGAAAGGGGCCCCTTCCCCTCCTGAGGGGGGAGGGTTAGAGGCACCCAAAAGGACCCTATTTCAAGAGAACTGGGCCCTTTTCAGGAAGAACCGCCTGGCCATGGCCGGGATGGTGATTTTTGTCCTCTTTTTCGCGACTGCTGTGGCAGGCGTTTTCCTGACGAGTGGAAGGGATCCCCTCTTTGATCCGGCTCTTGTGAGACTCCAGGAGAAGCTTCGCCCTCCCCTGTCAAAGCCCAACCTGGAGACCCTTAGACCCAAGGAGGTGCCAAGGCTCGGCATCTATCTTTTCGGGACCGATGATCTGGGACGAGACGTCTTTTCCCGGATGTTTCAGGGATCTTGGGTCTCTCTGACAGTGGGCTTTGTTGCGGTGGGGATCGCCGTGGCTATCGGGATATTTCTCGGGGGGGTCGCGGGGTATTACGGCAACAAACGGGTCAGGCTGGGGCACCTCCTTTCTCCCCTTTTGCTGGCATTGGGACTCACCGGGCTCGTGTCTGGAAACCCAGGGATGGGACTCTTTTTGGCTTTACTGGGGGTTGGAGTTGCGGCCGTGCTCAAACTCGGTGGAAATTTCAGGAAACGGCTGGGCATTCCCGCGGGGCTTTCGGTGCTCGTTCTCAACCTCTTTTCGATGGATGTCCTCATCACCGGATTGATCGACATTATGCTCTGTTTTCCGAGTTTCTTCCTGATCTTAACCGTGGTAGCCCTGCTTCCGGCCAGCATTTATAACATCATGATCGTCATCGGACTGACCAGCTGGATGGGGGCGGCACGATTCGTGAGGGCGGAGTTTCTGTCTCTCAGGGAGCAGGATTTTGTCACAGCGGCAAGGGCCCTCGGGTTGTCCGACTGGCGGATCATTTTCCGACACATGGTTCCCAATGCCATTGCCCCGGTGTTGGTCTCTGCGACCATCGGCATTGCCACGGCTATTTTGACAGAGGCAGGCCTCAGTTTTCTCGGTTTTGGCGTCCCTCCCCCTCACGCCACGTGGGGAAACATCCTGTCAAATGGGAAGAATTTCATTTTTGACGCTCCATGGCTGACTTTTGTGCCGGGCTTTGCCATTCTCATTGTGGTCCTGGCTTTCAACCTTTTTGGCGAGGGGTTGCGAGACGTTCTCAACCCGAAGCTGAGAGAGCGGCACTGAACGCTACAGGCCAAAAGGCCAAATCCGAAATACGAAGCACGAAGCTCGAAACAATTTCAAAGCACAAAATCCAAAACGATTTGGTTACCTTATAGTCTGGAGCATTATCGAATTTGAGAATTCGGATTTGTTTCGAATTTCGATATTCGAATTTCGTATTTTCCGATAGATATTTTTGCTTCTGCGGGACGATCGGACGGCAATGTTTGATGAAAAATCTTTACTCCTGGTTGAGGATCTGAAGGTGTTCTTCCACACCGATGGTACGATCTCCAGGGCCGTAGACGGCGTGAGCTACGCGCTTGGAGAGGGAGAGACGGTCTGCCTGGTCGGGGAGTCCGGCTGTGGCAAGACCGTTTCGGCCCTTGCCATCCTCGGACTGGTCCCGCAGCCTCCTGGGAAGGTTACGGGAGAGAGGATTCTATTCAAGGGTAGGAACCTGTTGGAGCTTGATGAAGAGGCCTTTCAAAAAATCCGGGGCAGAGAGATCTCTATGATTTTTCAGGAGCCCATGACTTCCCTTAATCCGGTCTTTACGGTTGGCGATCAGATTGAAGAGGTCATCACAACCCATGAGGGGGTGGATCGGGCCGAGGCTGAGCGGAGGGCCGTGGAACTCCTGACCGATGTGGGGATCCCGTCCCCAGAAGAGCGAGTGAGAGACTATCCCCACAATCTCAGTGGTGGACAGCGTCAGCGTGTCATGATTGCGATGGCCTTGGCCTGTGGACCTGAGGTGGTTATCGCCGACGAGCCGACCACCGCTCTCGACGTGACGGTGCAGGCTCAGATTCTCCATCTCTTCAGAGACCTACAGGACCGGAAAAAGATGGCCGTCCTTCATATCACCCATAACCTGGGGGTGGTAGCCGAGATTGCAACCAGAATCTACATCATGTATGCGGGAATCATCGCCGAGGTGGGAGATCGGGAGCAGATCTTTCGTAACCCCTCACATCCTTACACCATGGGGCTTCTTGCGGCCCTTCCGAATCGATCGAGAAAGGGCCAGCCCCTCTACTCCATACCGGGCGCCGTTCCAGACCCTGCCCACAAGCCCCCGGGGTGTCCCTTCCACCCCCGCTGCCCCTATGTAGAGGAGACCTGTCGGATGGAGTTTCCGGTAATGTGCGATTTTGGTGATCAGCATTTTGCCCGATGTCCGATTATTCATCGGCAGAGGAAAGGACGTTGACAGAGGGTAAATTCCCCGCCAATTCAACCCTGCTTTCGGTGACGGGCCTGAAGAAGTATTTCCCCGTGCGCAGAGGGTTTCTCCAGAAGGTCGTCGGTTGGATCAAGGCCGTGGATGGGGTGGATCTGGAGATTTGTCTGGGAAAGACTCTTGGACTTGTGGGCGAAAGCGGGTGTGGCAAAACCACGGTTGGGCAGCTGATACTCAAGCTCCTCGAGCCCGACGAGGGAAAGATTGCGTTTCGCGGGCAGGACATCACCGCTCACTCTCCTGAGGAGATGAAACCCCTGCGGCGGGAGATGCAGATCATCTTCCAGGATCCTTTCGGCTCCCTCAATCCCAGGATGACGGTGGGCCAGTCCATCGAAGATGGGCTCCGTACGCTCGGGGATGGAAGCGGGCCATCACGGAGGGAGCGAGTCAGAGAGCTTCTCGTGACGGTTGGGATGCCACCGAATGTGGACGACCGTTATCCCCATGAGTTCAGTGGCGGACAGCGGCAGCGAATCGGAATTGCTCGAGCCCTGAGTGTTGAACCCTCTCTGATCATCTGTGACGAGCCTGTTTCGGCTCTCGATGTCTCCATCCAGGCCCAGATCATTAACCTCCTGAATAGCCTTCAAGAGAAACTGGACCTCAGCTACCTTTTCATTGCCCACGATCTCAATGTGGTCGAGTACATCAGTGACACGCTGGCCGTTATGTATCTGGGGCATATCATGGAGTACGGACCCGCAGAATTGATCTACGACCACCCCTTACACCCTTACTCCCTGGCACTGCTGGCGTCCGTTCCGGTGCCAGAGCCAGGAGCAAAACGGGAGTGGCATCCCCTCCAGGGGGACGTTCCGAGCCCATTCGAGCCACCCCCTGGCTGTAAGTTCCAGGGTCGTTGTCCCCTGGTGGAGGATCGCTGCCGGAGCGAAGAGATCCAATTCTATTCCGTTGAAGACAGTCGAAGGGTCCGGTGCTGGAAGGTTCTGGGGAGGTAGAGGCGCTCGCTCGGCTCGCTAATGGAGGACTGGAGTATTGGAGTGATGGAGAATTGGAGTACGGGAGTATTGGAGTGATGGAGTATTGGAGTACTGATGAGCCTTGCTCAGATCGAGATCGGAGGAGCGTTTCGCGGCCTAGAATCTGAGAGTGGAGTTCGAGGACCTATCCTTTGATGCGCCAGATTGGCGCACTGAGACTCTCCCAAGCGTTTCTTGCGGGTTTTTCCCATGACTCCAACATTTCACTACCCCAGGGCCATGTTCAGTCTCTCCAGGGTCTCAAAATAGGCCTCAAGCCTTGTCTTCACCTGAACCTCAGAATAGAACCTTGGATCTCCCATGTCACTCTCGAAGACGAGTGCAGGGATTCCCGTCTTTTGGGTGAGGATCTCCCGCAGTTCATGCTCACCAAATGTTACGGCCTTGCAACTTCGATTGAGGAACATGATGTTCCCGTTCAGACTGTATCGATGGAAGAGATCCAGCGCCCTCTCGGCCCGCTCTTCGAGCTCGACATTGGAAAAGACAGAGGCGTAGTTTTCGGCAAGGGTTCTGATGGGATCGGATACGTCGAAGTCATAGCTCCACGCATGGACATAGAGAGACGTTAGAATAACCGCTCCATAAGAGGCGAGTAGATTGGCGTGCTCTCTGAATTTGAACCAGACGGGAAGATTCTCCCAGTAGAGGCGAAACCGTTCGTTGGGGATCACCCCAAGCCCCTTGGCCACTTTTTCCTTTCTGATTTCATCCACCAGGGTCTGATAGTACTGAACAGCCTGAGGGGTCCCCCGGAGGTAGACAATGATGGCCATGTGGATCAGGGCGTCGAAGATGTTGATGGGCGCGGGCTTGTGTGCCGCCAGGTCGAGGAACTCTCTGTATAGGCGGCAGGCGTCTCTGGAATAACTGAGAACCTCCCCCAACCGGTCGTGGTTAAACCTTCTGCCCGTGAGCTTTTCCAGGGCGGTGATGAGTTCATAGATCTGTGCTTCTGCGTATCGAATAATGTTCTGGCGCGCCTTTTCACTCCGGATGTATTGGGGGGTATCGAACACAAAAAGGGGGACCTTGTATCTTCTCGAGAGGACCTCGAACCATTTGGTCAGGGTGAAGCATTGGGCATTGCAGGCCAGGAGAAAATCGGGATCGGGTAGCCCTCCGATGGGGCTTTCGCCGAGCTCTCGGTAACCGAGGTCGCTCCGGGCATAAGCACAGAGATGGGTGGTGTAGCCCTTCTTCTCTATGGCGGTAGAGAGTCTCGGGGTCATCCGGTTGGTGATACACATCACGGCATGGTTCTCCGGGTAGATGGGAATCACATCATGGGCCACAAACAGCTCCACAGGGGATACAGCGGTGGTGTATGCGATGAATCGATTCTCCTCATGGGCCCGTGCGGCATCGCTGTAGTAGGCCTGGGTCAGTTTTTTCATCAACGCCTTGGCGCCGGGTTTCTCGGGTCCGGATTCTGCCATGTTCATGCTCCCCTGAGCGACTCAGCGAAGGCTTGAATGCGGGTCTTCATCTGAGCCAGGTGGGTGGTCTGGTACTCGGTATCCAGCACATACATGGGAACGCCCTCCCGTCCCATCGCCGCCTTCAGATCGGGCAGGTCATAATCCTGAGATTCGAAGAACTTGAGATGGAGATACAGGACGCCGTCGGCCCGATACCGGTGGACCAGGTCGAGGAGGTTTTCCAGGACGGAGTTCCCCTGATCATGGATGGGGGAGAAAGGGCCTCTGTTGAAATGCCGTTCCACAAGGGCTTCGATTGGATCTCCCTTGGCAGACACATCGGTTTCGATGTATCGCGTGCCCGTACACAAGTCGTCTCCGACCACATTGATTCCCAGTTCATCGAGGATCGTCATGATCGCTGGAGGCTCCCACACAATTCCTGCCACCGCAAACCGCAGACATTCGGCTCCCCCAGACGGTTGTCTCTCCTTCAACAGGGGGCAGAGGGCTTCCAGATACCGATTGTGCATCTCTTTTGGCAGGAACATTGAGGACTTGATCAGATCAAAGAAGGCCCGGTTTCCGATGAGGCCCCAGTCCTGGCGCTTCAGATCGTAAATCCTCTGGAGGATCCTGCGGTTTTCATTGTAGAGAGCGATACTCTTGCGCAGCACCCCCCCTGATATTCTTCGGCCCGTGAAGGTCTCCAGGCTCTCCTTGAGCCGGCTCGTTTCGTCAAGGAGCCAGCGCCGGGAACTGGGGCGGTCCACCTGGCGGGGGATAAGATAAGCCTCAAAAAAGGATGCCCGTATTTTCCGTCGCCATATGTCAGACAAATGCTGTGTGGTATCGTCAATCTGAGGGAGGACAAATCCATCGAAGAGGTCGGTCTCGTATGTCAGGACAAGCTCTAGATCACTCCGGGGGAGAGAACATGCATTGTCTGGTAGAAGGGCGCTTGCCCTGCGAATGGGCCGATTCGTTCCGAGAATGGTGAAGGGCAAGAGCCCTGCCCCATGAATCAGCTCCTCAGGCACATCCGCCAAGGTGCTGCCAATGATCTTTTTGCCCGATTCCTGTTTCCACTGCCGCAACATCTCGTAGGGATCATTGGCAAGGGCTGAAAGCTCAGAAATGATAGGATTCTCCATAACCCGCCTTTGGCATAAAACGAGGGTCAACCCCCCTGGTAGCCGTCTTTAAGATACCACAAAAAGGCGAAGCCCGCCCTTTTCGGGCAGGCTCTCTAGACGCTGTCGGGGTCATGACCAAGAAACTCAAAGGGAACGCTCACCGCATGTCGTGTCCGTGGCCCGTTGTCCGTTGGTCAGAGTTGGAAACTGCTGATCCGTCAAGAGGACCTGAATACCTCATCACCAACCTGATGGTTTCGGTTTATTTTTCCATTCGCCAGGTTTAAAACCTTCGTCTTTAGACGAACAGCTTTAGCCTGTCTTCCATTTTGAATGTCGAATATCGAACAAGGAATTTCGAATGATGATTTTTCTCCTTCGAGATTCATTATTGCTTGTTCGATATTCTGCGGTTCAAAAGAATTGACTTTCAGTCATGCTAGAAATCTACCTGCTTTAGCAGGTAATGGTTTATTCATGCAACTGATCCCTGGCACCAGACAACTGACCTCTCTACTAAATCCTCCTTTGATCAAAGACGCGTTTCGCTTTGCCCTCACTCCGGGCAATCGTTTTGGGCGGCACAAGCCTCACCCCTGCACTGATGCCGATGATGCCCCTTATCTTGCCCATGATCTTCTTCTCGATCTCGCTGATCTTCTCCTTCCCAGCGTCGTAAACCTCCTGTTTGCCCTCCACATCGATGCTGAGGGCATCGAGATAACCCTTTTTCTTAAGAATAATCACGTACTGAGGCTCCACCTCCGGGACTTCGAGCAGTAGACTCTCAATCTGAGAGGGAAAGACATTGACACCGCTGATGATCAGCATGTCATCGCTCCGACCGTAAACCTTGTCCATCCTGATCAGCGTCCTTCCACACGGGCATTTCTCTCGTCTCAATGTGGTGATATCGCGACTCCTGTATCGAATCATGGGCATGGCTTGCCTGCGGATGGAGGTGAAGACGAGCTCTCCCTGCGTTCCCAGGGGGAGTACCTCTTCTGTAATGGGGTCGATAATCTCGGGGATGAAGTGGTCTTCGTTGATGTGGAGGCCGTTCTGTTCCGAGCAGTCAAAAGAGGTTCCCGGTCCTCCCATCTCGGTCAGTCCATAGGCTTCCATGGCGTGGATGTCCATTCTCTCTTCGATCTCTTTTCGCATCTCCGCGGTCCAGGGCTCGGCACCGAAGACTCCCACACGAAGGGGGAGCCCTTTCAAGTCGACCCCCATCTCCTTGGCCCTTTCGGCGATGGTCAGCGCGTAGGATGGGGTAGAGAAAAGGACGGTGGTACCAAAGTCCTCCATCAGAAGGACCTGTCGTTCTGTCATGCCGGAAGAAGCCGGGATGACGGTACATCCAATCTTTTCGGCTCCTTGATGAAAGCCGAGGCCTCCCGTGAAAAGCCCCATCCCATAGGCATTCTGGCAGATGTCATTGGAACGGACGCCTGCGGCAAAGAGATTTCTGGCCATACACTCAGCCCACTGATCGACATCCTCTCTGGTGTAGGGACCTGTTATCGGTTTGCCCGTCGTCCCTGATGAGGCGTGGATCCTCACGACTTCATGCATGGGGACCGCGCACAGGCCAAAAGGGTAGTTGTCTCTGAGATCGGCCTTTTTTGTGAAAGGAAATCTGCGGAGATCTTCCAAGCTTCTGCAGTCTTCCGGCTTCACGCCAGCATTGTCAAACTTGTTTCTGTAATAGGGCACCCGTTCATACGCCCACTGGAGGGTCTTTTGAAGATTCTCCAGCTGAAACCTCTCCATGTCTTTCAAGGGCTTGGTCTCAAACTCCTCGTCCCAGTATTTCATGGCAACTCCCTTCCATCGATTCATCGAAACTGCCCAAGGCGTGACGGACCGCTGTCCCTCCCAGATTGTTTATCTGCTGACCTCACAGGGCATCTGCACCGTCAAGCCCCCTCACAGACCAGTTCTCCTATAGCACAGACCCTTTGAGGTGTCAAGTATTTTCGGGATGTTGCCGAAATCCCTTTTCACTTTTCTCGAGAGTTTTTTGACAAATCTAAGGCTCGCTCCCGTCCCGCCATCTGGCAGGATTCGCCTAAGATTCATGAGCAAAACCGTTCTAACGAATGCTCAAAGGGATTTCCATTTGGGCAACAGCCCGTTTTGAAGGGGTTTTGAAGTCTCGGATTTTCTGAATGAGATTCAGATCCTCGGGGCCTTCAGGATAATCGATTCACTCGCCTTCGCCAGGATGCCCCGTGCGGAAGCACGGGGAGGATCAGCCTACGCCAAAGGCTTCGGCTTGACAGGTCAGCCTACGGCAGAGGCTTCGGCTTGACAGGGATGGCGAGGCGACCCTCCGAGGCCTTGGCGAAGGAGGGTGCTCGCTTCGGCGCAGTTGCGCTTGGCTTTGCCACAGATGCCCCGCCCTGTGGGCGGAGAGCTTCACGCTATCTCCATGGAATGATCGAGTGCCCGGTATCAGAAGGGGAAGAGACGGTACCTATCTTTCAGGAGGGCTCGTCCCGGGCAGTAGGCTTGCCCCTTATCTGACTGGCCCTTTGAGTTTTCTTATTTTTTCTAGGGTATCTCTGTAGATGTGAATTTTTGCAGAATCTAGCTCTACAGCCTTTAAGGCGAGAACCTCTGCTTCATCAAGGTTCTCCCCTTTCACGTAATAAAGCCATGCAAGGTTGTTGTAGGCGTCAGGATTACTGGGCTGTTTTTTTATGGACTTCTTATAGTATCTCTCCGCTTCGTCCAATTCGTTTTTGTGAAAGTGTACATTGCCTAGGTAGAGATATGCTAAAGGGAGATCCTTAGCTGCCAATGCGTATTCCCTGATGGCATTTTCAAACTCACCTTTTTGCTCATAGGCGACGCCGAGGTTCAGATGCTCCTCAGGCGTGAGTGGATCTTCGAGCACAATTATCCTCGGAAAGGCGCATCCAGAAAGGAACAGCAGTGAGCAGAAGGTAACCAGCAAGAAATCGAATATTTCAATCCTTTCAATTAATCTGTTCCTCATTATCTTGGGGTTACCTGAAGAGTCCAGAATCTTGTTATTTCCCATGATTTCAAGAAAGCCTTAAGAGGTGAGAGGCTTTAGACGGAGTAACCTCAGGAGTCATTGAACATGAAAGAAGAAAAGCCAGAATAAGCATCAATATGAGCGGGCATCCCTCTAGAGAAACGCCCGTCTTGATCGACACCCCAGGCTGAGGTTTTCTCGCAGTTGTCACCATAGATGTGTATTCACATCTACCTTGAGATCTTATTTTGTGACCCGAACCCTACGCCCGGAAAGCCAAAGCCAAAGAACGACAACCAGTGCAATAATCAGGAGCACGATGATGACGGTTGAGGAGTCACCGCCAATTCTCAATTCGTCAAGCTGTACGGCAAGTTGATGGATCTGCTGGTCGCTCAGTTGTCCCAGTCGACTCTGGATTTCATCCTGTGAAAACCCAAATGCCTCGAGTCTTTCCCGGATCATCTTCGTCTCAAGTATCTTCTGGATCTTGTCAAGATCGGCGGACCTGTCGAACTGTGAAAGAGCCACCACCTCCGAGGGTGAAAACCCTGCGTAAACCCGCGGTACAGTGCCCATCACAAACATCGCGATAACGAGGTACCATGAGACATATTTCATGAACGGTTTTCTCATTTTCCTGATCTCCTCCCTCATCTTTCGTTGAGCAGACAAAACCCTAGCGGATATCACTGACGGTTAATGGAAAATACTCGAAATGGACTGCACCGTCAAGCTGAGAATCCTTTGACCCAAGGTGCCACTCAGTGAAGATTCAGGAGTCGAATACGACTTGGAAGTTTTTTGAAGGGTGAGGAAATCAAATGGTGTGATTGTGAATAAGAGGCGTCAGCCCCTGATGTGCTGTCTCCCTGTCCGGAGCTATTCGAACATACACCTCTGCTCGATGCCTGCGATTGCCTCTTTCCCATCCAGCATCTTGCCAACCAGTTTCATGACAGGGAAAGGATAATCGTCCACCCGGACGACCTGTCCCGCTCCGATGTTCCGGATGATCTGGTGATCAGATGCCCTGAAGTAGGATCTCCCCATGGGGGCATGGTATTTCTTTTCCTTTTCAAGCTCAGTCATGACCTTTTTCGGATCAATGGATTTGGCCGCCCTGATGGCCTGCGCCGTCATCATGATCGCAACATAGGCGTTGTGGGCGAAGTTGTCCGGATAGTCCCCCCACCGTTTGTGATAGTCCTGGATGAATCTCTGGTTGGTCCCGGATTTGTGTATCAAGGAGTACCGGTAAGCGCTGTAGTGTCCCAGAGAGATGTCCCTGATCTCCCGAAGGTTGAAGTGAAGCACTGGGTTTACGACCGGCAGTTGCCCCTTTTGGGTTCCGATGAGTCCAGCCGCATGGGCCTGCTGCATGAAGGTCACAACAGGATCCCCCAGAAGGCCGCTGGCAATAAAATCCACCTTCCCAGCGTCCCGTGCAGCAGAGATCGCGGCGATGATCGCCGAGTGATCCCTTAATCCGACGCCCTTTTCTCCGCTGTAACCGACCTCTTCCAGAAAGTCCCGGGTCAACTTCCGCCAGCTCTCCCGCATGGAGAGGCCATAAGCATACTCGGGGATGACCAGCCAGTGGCGTTTGCCGAGCTGCCCTTTCTTCACCAGGCCTCGGACCATATGGCTCAAGGACTTGACAACCTGCCAAGTCATCAGTTCCGTGCGGAAGCCATAGCGGCTGCACTTTGGATCTTCGGTGTTGAACATGGTCGTTCCAACCATAGGATTGAAGAAGACCCGATAACGATCGATCACCTCTCGAACGGCCATGGCAGAGCTACTGTTGTTGCATCCCGTGATGAACTGAACGCCGTTCCCTTGAATCAGTTTCTCGGCCTCTTGCGCAGCGACAGAGGCCTTGGCGGCGGTGTCTTTCAAAAACCACATGAGATCCTCAAAAAGCCCCCCCTTGGCCTTGAGTTTCTCCAGAGCGAGCATCGATCCCTGGAATTGTTGTCTGCCCAAAGTGGCATAGGGGCCGATCATGGGGGTCAGAAGCCCCCATTTGACGCCCAAGCCCCTAGCGTGGAGTGGGGGTACCCAAAAGAGAGAGCCAACCAGAAAAAGGCCCCCGATCATTCCCATGGTTTTTTCGCTTTTTTTCACGTTTCCGGAAACCCGTAAAACCCAACCCCTCTTCAGATGACCTTCGAACTCGTCAGGCCGAGATGCCGAGATAGCTCTCCATGACGCCGCGATTTTCCCTAAGCTCCTGCCCGGTACCCTCGAATTCCACCTTGCCCTTGTCGATAATATAGTGACGATCGGCAGTCTCAAGGGCCATTCTGATGTTTTGTTCTGCAATGAAAATCGCTACGTCTTCTTTTTTGATGTCGAGAATAGTATTCTTTATCTCTTGAACGATTAATGGGGCGAGGCCTTCAGTCGGTTCATCCAGAAGAATCAGCCTGGTTCTGCCGAGGAGAACCCGAGCGATGGCCAGCATTTGCCTCTCCCCTCCGCTCAGATGGCCCCCTGGCTGTTTCTTCCTCGCTTCCAATAAGGGGAACTTCTCATAGACTCTTGCCAGAGCCTCTTTCTGTCCTCTCTCGATGTCTCCCTTGAGCATGGCAAGCTTCAGGTTCTCTTCGACGGTTAGGATGGGCAGGATTTGCCTTCCCTGGGGGACGAGTTTGATCCCGAGGCGAAAGATTTCATGGGGAGGCTTTCGCGCGATTTTTTCACCGAGGAACGTAATATCTCCCTCCCTTGGGGGGGTTAGTCCCATGATACTTCGGATGGTTGTCGTTTTGCCCGCCCCGTTACGACCAAGCAGAGCGACGACCTCCTTCTCCTGCACGTCAAGGGAAATTCCATGGAGGACATAACTCGGACCATAATAGGTATGGATATCTTGGACTCGAAGCACTACAATCCTCCCAGGTAGGCTTCCCGGACCCGGGGATCTCTTTCCACTTCCTTGGGTGTCCCTTCCGCAATCTTCTCACCATAGTGCATGACAAAAACCCGGTCCGATAAACTCATGACCACGTCCATTTTGTGTTCTATCAGAAGGATGGTCAAGTTCTCGGCGAGTCTCTCGATCAGATGGATGGTATCCTTGGTCTCAAGGGAAGACATCCCTGAGGTCGGCTCGTCCAGGAGGAGGACATCAGGCTCCATGGCCAGCGTGATTCCGATCTCCAGGTGCCGTTGGTCTCCGTAGGATAGGTTCTTGGCCAGATGCTCTCTGTAATCGATCAGTCCGATCTGTCCTAGAATCTCCTCGGTCTTTTCGTTGATTTCTCCGAGAGTCCAGGCCAGAGTAAAGAAGGCCGATCTTTTCTTGTGTCTCTGTTGGACGGCAATTCGTACATTCTCAAAAACCGTGAGATCAGGGAAGATATTTGTGATTTGAAAGGATCGAGCCAACCCCATCTGAGCGATCACATTAGGCGGAAGCGCTGTGATATCCTCTCCCTTGAATCTGACCCTGCCCTGTGTGGGCCGCATCTTGC
>CAYGBW010000082.1:0-33170 GCA_964348185.1 uncultured Thermodesulfobacteriota bacterium
GTTCGATCTTCCGAACTCGGCCTGGCGGCCTCAGACAACGGAATCTCGCCCCTTCGGGGACACTCTCCTTCGGCAAGCTCAGGACAGGCTCTTCGCCAAGACGGGTAGCCCCAAAAACTCCGTAATGTCCGCTCCAGGGACATTTTTCAGCGACGACTAATTAGAGATGACTCCTTCTGGCCCGAGGTTTTCTCCGGCCAACTGGGTTAGTGAAGAACTCATAAACCCACGTCCCTCGTGCATGGTCAGTCCAGCCCTTGGCGGGATTGGCTCTGGCTGTAAGAGTCAGTAGGAGTGTTGGAGTAGCCGACTTTGCCAGCCTACTCCGCCGTAGTAACTACGGCTACGAAGGCCGAATCGTAGCCTACGGCTACGACGGCTGAATTGGAGTAATGGAGTACTGAGATCGGATAGAAGGATCTGGGTTTGAAAGAGAAGAATATCGCATGCTCGACTATCTTCTGTTTTCACCTCCACGAGATGTGCCAATGGAATCCTGAATTCCAACACGCCAGTACTCCACTGCTCCATGACTCCAGCAACAGGTCGAATCAAGCAGAGGAGTTGTAATCCCCTTTAAGGGAGACATCAGAGCCACATCCATTGGGTGTGAATTCCTTACTCCAAATATGCTCTTGATGGATTCGAGGAGTTCCCGCCTTCTTCCCCGACTGGGGCACAGAATTCCTGAGAAACCGATGAGGTCAAGGTTTTTTGATCAGGATGTAAAGGTCCCCGTCATGTTGGAGATGTCCCGCGGCTACCTCGGCATAAGGACCGCTCCCCCAGAAAAGATCTGCTCTTCCAGCCCCCTTGATCGCTCCACCGGTATCCTGGTTCAAAACAAAACGAGAGAACGGGGTCCACCCGGTGATATCCCCCCGATCGTTCACGATGGGTTTCTCAGAAGAAATGAAGCCCAGGGCTCCCTTGGGGAAAAGTCTGGAATCCAGGGCCACGGATCTTCCCGGGGTTAGAGGAACGCCAATATTACCGAAAGGCCCGTTCTCCACGCTTTGGAAGAATACATAGGAGGGATTGTGATTGAGAACTTCGTCGATGAGCTCTGGGTTCTCAGATAGGTGCTTCCGGATATTCTGCATGGACATCTCTTCCTGGCTCAGAAAACCTCTCTCTATCATGTATCGTCCGATGCTTCGATATGGCTGGCCGTTGGATGAATCGTAACGCACCAAAAACGCGGTGCCGTCGGGCAGTCTTAACCGGCCAGATCCCTGAATGTGAAGAAAAGCAATATCAAGGGGATCCCTTAACCAAGCGATCTCAAGGTTCTTCCCCTCTAGGGCTTTCTCCACCTCGATCTGATACCTGGAATAGTAGGGTACAACCTCTTTGCCATCGACCCTTGCAATAATGGCTTGCCCTTTGAATCTCTCGCCGAATAGCGATAGATCAATTCTCACCAGGTCATCGGGCTTGCTGTAAAGGGGATACTTGAAGGTCTCATCTGGAGTCAGGCTCCCATCGAATACGGGTTCGTAATACCCGGTAAAAAGGACCCGTCTGTTCCCAACACGACCGGTGGCTCGGTAGATCCGGAACCGCTTTTTGATCTCTCTGCTCAGTTGCTCCGGTCCGAGTCCTTTCGATAGGAGATTCAAGAAGGCCTCTTGGCTCCAAAGGACTTGCTGGCAGGTAAACTCGTGTGGCCCATAATGAAATATTCTCTCCGGGTCGAGGCGACTCAGGTATTCAAGGTTTCTCCTGACGGCCAAGATCAGAGAGTCGGCATCCATGTCATCCCGGAAGCTAGGATAGAAGAGGCGAACCGGTTTAAGAGCCTCCCCCGGCCTTTCGGCCCCCCTTTTCAGTGTGGGATAGCACCCGAGGAGGCTCATGGCTGCCAATAGGCAGAGGAAACCGAGAAAAAACCGCACGGCGCGTTGCAATGGAATCATGAGCATGAATACCTTTGTCTCCTGGCCGTCAATCGATGACCTACTTCTTATTTCATAGTCTAAATGTCCGCTTATTTCAAGGGTTGCAAGGTGTGCACCTTCTCCGGACCGAGAAGATCGAGAAGAGGGGAGGCCAAAAGGAGTCCTGTTGACCGAGCGAGAAGGAGCCCAGTTCGGGCTATGCAGTGGATCCCCTACCTTGAGTCAGACCCGTGATAGACCGGGGCTTCACCACTTGACAAATAAAATGCCCCTGATAGACTAACTCTCGGTCAACCAACCGTAAGCGAAAAAACGGTGACGAAGTTTTCGCCGTTAACCGGTCGAGGGAAGGATCTCATGACTCCGGAAGGTGCGCCATTATTAGAGGTAGAAGGATTGGGCAAGAACTTTGGTGGGGTTCAAGCGCTCAAGGGCTATGAACTTACCCTCGATGAGGGTGAATTAATGGGGCTTATCGGGCCCAATGGAGCCGGCAAGACCACGGTCTTCAACCTGCTCACCAATGTGATCCAGCCTTCAACGGGGCGCATCGTCTTTAGGGGAAGAGACATAACTCACTCCAGACCGGATCGAAACGCCGCTTTGCGCATGGCCCGTACCTTTCAAGGCATCCGTCTTTTCAAAGCGCTGCCTGTGATCGACAACATAAAAGTGGGATTTCATATGCGCCATGGATCAGGCTTTTTGTCGACCCTGTTCGGCCTTCCCAGTTTCAAACTCGCTGAACAGGAGATGGAAAACCGTGCCCTGGAGATCCTGAACCTCCTCGGAATTCTGGATTACAAAGACGAACTCGCAGAGAACCTCCCCTATGGCGACCAGCGAAAGGTAGAATTGGGAAGGGCCCTTGCGACAGTCCCCAAGTTACTCCTGCTCGATGAGCCCGCCGCAGGGATGAATCCTCAGGAGACAGAAGAGATCATTCAGATCATTTCCAAGATCCATGAGGAGCATCATCTTACCATTCTTCTCGTAGAGCACGATATGCGTGTGATTATGGGGGTCTGTCGGCGGATCCAGGTGCTCGACCGTGGGGAGGTCATCGCCCTCGGCAGTCCGGCAGAGATCCAGCATGATGCCCGAGTGATCGAAGCGTATCTGGGAAGGGGCAAGGAAGTGGGACATGCTTGAGATTCAGGATATTCATGTGTACATTGGTCAGACCTACGTGCTCAAGGGAGTCAGTCTGGAGGTTCGGCACGGAGAGATCGTGGCCCTCATTGGAGCAAACGGGGCGGGAAAGACGACGACCCTTTCCACCATCTCCGGACTCCTTCGACCTAGGCGGGGTCAGATCATCTGTCAACCCGAGGTGAACGGCCAGCAACAGGACATTACGCGGGTGCCGGCTGAAGAGATCGTTCGCATGGGCATCTCCCACTGCCCTGAGGGGCGGCAGGTTTTCTCTGATTTGACCGTGTGGGAAAACCTGCTGATCGGCGCTTACCTCAGGCAGGACAGACCGGCCATCCAATCCGATCTAGAGTGGGTCTGCACGCTTTTCCCCATTTTGAGTGAACGGAGGCGTCAGTCGGCGGGAAGCCTCTCGGGGGGAGAACAGATGATGCTGGCGATGGGTCGGGCCCTGATGAGCCGTCCTCGGCTCATGCTCCTGGATGAACCCTCCCTCGGCCTGGCACCTATTCTGGTTGAAATGATATTTCAAATGCTTCGGGAGATTAACGACCAAGGCGCCACGATGCTTCTGGTGGAGCAAAATGCCCGCATGGCCTTGGAAATGGCCCGGAGGGCCTATGTCCTTGAAACGGGACGACTGACCCTTACCGGCACGGGCAGGGAACTGGCAGAGAACGAGGAGGTCCGTAGAGCCTACCTGGGGGGAGCCTGATGGGTGGCTACCTTGCAGAACAACTGGCGAATGGCTTGATTCTGGGAAGCATGTACGCCATTGTGGCCATCGGTTTTTCAATGATATACGGAATTATACGACTCATCAATTTCGCTCATGGCGATATTGTTATGGTCGGGGCCTTTGTGACCCTAGGTTTAGTTCTGAGCGGCAAAATCCCCTTTCCTGTGATCGTCATAATCGTCTTGCTTGGCGGAGCTCTCGTGGGAATCCTTATCGAACGAGCGGCCTTCAGACCCATGAGAGGCGCGCCTCAGGTCACGGGCTTTATCACTTCACTGGCGATCTCCATCCTCATGCAGAATCTCGGTATCCTGTTGTTGACCGCTCAGCCGCGGAACTTCTTTTTTCCCGAGTACCTCCAGAGGATCTTTCATCTGGGGGCGGTTTCCTTTCGCGCCGTCGATTTGGTCATTGTTGTCGTTTCCGTGATCTTAATGGCACTTCTCGTTCTAATGGTTCGGAACACCCGATTGGGTATGGCCATGCGGGCGACGGCGGAGAATCTGAATGTGGCCCGGCTGATGGGCATCAACATCAACCGAATCATTATGCTGGCTTTTGCCATAGGCAGTAGCCTTGCCGCAGTCGCGGGTTTGATGTGGGGAGGCAAGTATGGCCAAATCGATCCCTTGCTGGGTTTCGTGCCCGGCCTGAAGGCCTTTGTGGCCGCTGTGATCGGAGGGGTAGGGTCGATTCCGGGGGCCATGCTTGGCGGTTATGTCCTCGGGTTCTCTGAGGTCCTTTTCGTTGGCCTCTTGCCACCCATTTACTCCGCATACCGGGATGCGTTCGTTTTTACCACCTTAATCCTAATCCTCCTTGTTTTGCCTACGGGCCTCTTGGGACGCAAGGTTGAGGAGAAAGCATGAGAGGTTGGCATCGCCCGCAGTGGTTCTTTCCAGCGGTCATCTTCGGCGGGGCGGTTCTGGTCTTCGCTCTCCGTGCCACCATGAATGACTACATCCTCTCCATCGTCTGCTTTGTGGGGATCAATATTATCCTGGCGGTCAGCCTCAACCTGACCAACGGGTTCACCGGCCTCTTTTCTCTCGGGCACCCCGGATTCATGGCAGTGGGAGGCTATGTGGCCGCCATTCTGACCTTTCCCACGGCCCGCAAGGCCATGTTACTGCCGGCTCTTCCGGCCTGGCTGGCCGCGCAGCAATGGTCACTGTTTCCTGCCATGCTTCTGGGAGGCCTGTGTGCTACGCTCACAGCGTTCCTTATTGGATTCCCCGTGTTAAGGCTCAAGGGCCATTACCTGGCCGTGGCCACCCTGGGCTTCCTGATCATTGTCCAGGTCCTTATCATAAACCTTGAGAGCTTCACCCGTGGTCCTTTAGGGCTCAACGGCCTGCCCATGTTAACCAATTTGTGGTGGATCTATCTGTGGGTGGTGATCACGGTCTACGTTTGCTGGAAGGTCAAACACTCCTCTCTAGGCCGGACCATGCTGGCCATCCGGGAGGACGAAATCGCAGCGGAATGCCTGGGCGTTCCCCTGGCCAGAAGACGGATTCTGGCCCTTGCTTTGGGGGCCTTCTTTGCTGGTATAGCTGGCGGGTTGTGGGCTCATCTGGTCACGGCGATCACCCCCGGCTCATTCTCGGTGATCATGGCCTTCAATCTCGTGGTGATCGTGGTAATCGGGGGGACCGGGAGCATCACAGGGGCCGCTCTGGCGGCGGCTTTACTCACTCTGGGGATAGAAGTTTTGAGGCCCCTCGAGGAAGGCCTCGAGGCCTATGGAATCAGCGAGGTCATCATGGCCATCGGCCTTCTCCTGATCCTGATGTTTCGCCCCCAAGGCTTATTCGGCAGCCGAGAGCCCGCCTTTCTGGCGGGAGGGAGGCAGCGGGTCTCGTCTGTCGGGGCCCGCCTGTCAAATCAAAATAAGAAAGGAGGTGGAACATGAAGCGTGGGAGTTTTGGAGTTGTCCCATATCTCATTCACTCACGACGTGAAAGGAGGTCGAACATGAAGCGTGGAATTTTGGCGGTTTTTATGGTTGTGGCCCTCGTGGGATGCTTTGCCATGGCATCCCCGGCAGCAGAACCCATTAAACTGGGCGCCCTGTATAATTTGACGGGCGGTATGTCCTCTATTGACGCACCGGCTTTGAACGGGGCGAAACTCAAAGCAAAACTGATCAATGAGTCGGGTGGATTGCTTGGTGGACGCAACCTGGAGGTCATTGGAATCGATACGAAGACCGACCAGAAAGCGGCGGCCACAGGTGCCAAGAAGGCACTCGCCATGGGCGTTGTGGCCGGTCTGGGTTATGGTGATACGACTTTTGTCATGGCCGCAGCGCCGTTGTTCCAGGCGAAGGGTATACCCTTTGTCACCTCGGGAGCGACCCATCCGGAACTGCCCAAATGGGTCGGGGATTGCATGTTTATGACCCCATTTGGGGATGATGATCAGTCTTTTGCCATCGCGGAGTTTACTTACGATGATCTCAAGGTTCGCAACGTGGTTGTCTGGACCGACAACTCCATGGACTTCACCAAGGCCCTATCCAAGTTCTTCAAACAACGATTCACCGAGTTGGGTGGAAAGGTGATCCTGGAGGACTTCTTCATGATGGGGGACAAGGACTTCTCCGCTCAGATTGCACGGCTCAAGGCCGCCTCACCCAAGGCGGATGCGGTGTTTATCTCGGCCATTCCCAATGAGGCCGGCCTCACGGTCAAGCAGATCCGGGAAGCGGGGTTGATCCTACCCATCGTCAGTGGCGACGGCTTTGATACGGAACTGGTCACCACGGTACCCGGTCCCAAGCTGGCCAACGACGTCTATTTTTCAACCCACACCTATCGAGAAGACAAACGTCCTGAGGTTCTGGCCTTCGTTGAGGCCTACGAGAAAGAGTATGGCCGTCCGCCGGAAAACGCCTTTGCGGCCCTGGGATTCGATGCAGTGGGGTTGATCGCTGATGCCATCCAGCGAGCGGAAACCACCGAGAAGTCCGCTTTCCGCGACGCATTGGCTGCCACGCGAGGTTACAAGGCCGTCACCGGCGAGATCTCATACACCCGACCCAGTGGTGTACCGATGAAGGCGGTGGCCATCATCGGGGTCAAAAACGGCGAATACAGCTTACTTGAGAGCTGGTTTCCCAAGCAGTAGCGACTCGTTACTCAGAGTCAGGGGGCAGTTCCAGGGGGGTGCAACGGGGACTGCCCCCGACCGTATCCGTGTGGAGCATGGGGGATATCATGAAGCGCGTCAAACTGGAGGAACATAATGAGGTCGGTTTTCAGAAAGCAGACTTGGACAAGGCCATTTGTGCCTTCGGCTCCTGTGAAAGCCATGGTGGGCATCTCCCCTTCGGATTGGACACGTTCGTCTCATATGACCTCGCTGTTGAGGCTGCTCAGCGACTCGACAAAACCGTGGTGGTGCCTCCTCTCTGGTACGGTATGAGCATGCATTACCGTCACAAGCCCATGTGCATTTCTCTGTCCAATGAGACGCTCATTCAGGTTGTCAAGGATGTTCTGCGGTCTCTATTCCATTGGGGCATCCACAAGGTTCTCATCATCAGCGGCCACGATGGGAACAATCCGTGTATCGAGATAGCCGCTCGGGACGTGAAATTGGAATTTCCCGAGATGGGGGTGGCCGTTCTCGATGCATGGTGGATAACGGCGGGCAATCTCCTTCCTCCCGACACTTTCGAGGTGTGGAATGGACTTGGACATGGAGGAGAGGGAGAGACTTCGATCGCCCTGGCCATTGTTCCCGATCTCGTCGACATGAGCCAAGCCCAAGGAATGGTTCCCGAGATGGACCCCCATGTGAAACTGATCTGGAACTTCGAGGAGTTGACCGATTACGGGGCGAGTGGCGCCCCCGGAAAGGGGACCAGAGAGAAAGGGCAGAGGATGAGGCAAGTCCTGGTCGACTATCTGGTGGAATTTGTCCAACGGATGGACCGACAGGGATGGAGGTATGAGAGACGCCAACCCTAGGTCCGGCGGAGGACTCGTCCGAGATCCGTTTGTTCAACCATCCAGGGGACTGCCAAGAGGTCATCGATCTGATGGCCTCTCTTCGAGGATTGAGGTTGTTGGGCGGGGAGGTGGCTGGCCGGTGCAGTCGTTTTGATTCTCCTGGCGACTACGGGAGATTTTGGAGGGATTGATTCAAATGACCGTTTCAAGAGAGATCGAGGCCGTCTTTCTGATTGCTGACCTGTCGGGCTATACGGCCTTGACCGAGGCGCACGGAAACATGACTGCAGCTAAGGTGGTCACCCGATACGTCCAGATCGTTCACGAGGTCCTTCACCCAGACGCACGGCTTGCGGACCGGGTCGGTGACGAAGTCTTGATCGTCGCTGCCGATGCGGCGATGATCCTCCAGACGGCCATCAGGCTCCGAGACACGATCGAAGGGGAGCCTCTCTTTCCGACTGTGCACGCCGGGATTCATGGGGGTAGCATCTTGGAGCAAGACGGGCACTACTTCGGCACTGCACTCAACATCGCCTCCAGGGTCGCCGCTCATGCCAGCGGGGGCCAGATTCTATGCACCGAGCGGGTCGTCACACTGGCGGGTCATCTCGAGGGTGTTGAGTATCGCGCCTTGGGGCTCACCCGCTTAAAGAACATCAATGACCCTGTCGCCGTTTTTGAAGTCCTCGCAGGGAATCAGACAGACGAGACCCACCTTCTAGATCCCGTATGCCGCATGCAGGTGAGGCGGGATGTGGCCCCGGCACGGCTGCCTTTTGGAGGCAAGACCTACTATTTCTGTTCTTTCGACTGTGCCAAGGCGTTTGCCGAACTTCCTGATCGCTACGTGGGGAGTTGACCCCCCGTCCAGATCGAACCCCGATTTCATCACCTATCGACACGACCCGTGCCGAAATCCCATTGACAGGGTTGGACAGCCATGCTATCTTTCCACGAAAATACGGGCTTCTCGGAGGACGAAACCAAAACGTGCCCTTTTCCCGTTGAGCAGAATGGGGAGGCGCGATGAGGAGGTTCATCCGGGACTAAAAGATCTGCCTCCGTGACTTTTTCTAAATTTGCGAAAGGTCGAGGGTGAAGAAACTCGGTGCAATCCTTGAGCCTGAGATGGTTCAAGGATTTTTGTTTAACCCCCGGTAAAACGGCAAGGTCCGTTGATTGGTCCGAGCAACCTTTGCGGAGGCTCCAGGGGATGTCATGAAGTCCCTCATGATTCTTGGGACCGGTTCTGATGTAGGAAAAAGCGTCGTCGTAACCGGTCTCTGCCGAATCCTGCACCGGAAAGGAATTCGGGTGGCTCCCTTCAAGTCCCAGAACATGGCCCTCAACTCCTATATTACCCGGGAGGGGGGCGAGATGGGCCGGGCTCAAGTGGTCCAGGCGGAGGCTGCAGGAATTGAACCTCACGTGGATATGAACCCGATTCTTCTCAAACCCACCTCTGATATGGGGTCACAGGTTATCATCCAGGGTCGGGTTTTCCGGAACATGAGGGCCACAGAATACTACGCCTTCAAAGCCCAGGCATTGAAGAAAGTGAGGGAGAGTTTTCACCGGCTTTCCCAGAGATATGACGTCATTCTTCTCGAGGGGGCTGGAAGCACGGCGGAGATCAATTTGAAGGAGCACGACCTGGCGAACATCCGGATGGCTGAGATAGCCAACGCCCCTGTGGTGCTCGTGGCCGATATCGATAGAGGGGGCGTATTTGCCACGATTGTGGGTACCCTGGAGCTGATGACCCCCTCTGAGAGGAAGCGGGTCAAGGGACTGATCATCAATAAATTCAGAGGGGATGTGACCCTGCTCAAGCCGGGAATCGATTTCATCGAGAAGCGGACGGGAAAACCCGTTCTTGGCGTGATCCCCTATTTCACCGATGTTTTTATCCCTCAGGAAGATAGTGTGGCCCTTGAACGGAAACCCGCTCACCCCGTGGCTGAGGACAAGGTGAATATTGGCGTCATACGGCTCCCTCATGTCTCCAACTACACGGACTTCGATATCCTGGAACAGGAGCGCGATGTCTGTCTCATCTATCTCAAGAACCCCATCGGAATCGAAAGCCTGGATGCGGTCATCATACCGGGAACCAAGAACACCATTTCTGACATGGCCTTTTTGCAACAGAAGGGATTCACCGCCATATTGAGAGATTACCACCAGAAAGGGGGCATGGTCATTGGGATTTGTGGGGGCTATCAGATTCTTGGAAGGGGCATTACCGATCCCCACGGGGTGGAAACTGAAGGTTCCTCGATTGAGGGCCTTCGTCTGCTGGATGTGCAGACGACTATGGAAAAGGACAAGGTAACCACCCAGGCGGCGGCCGAGTGTCTGGGCGGGTTCCTTCAGATGGGCAAGGAGACCATTCGAGGGTATGAAATCCATATGGGAGAAACCATCCGCGGACCTGGGGCGGAGCCCCTGTTTCTGATTATGGAGAGGAACGGTCAACCGGTGAGGGTGGAGGACGGAGCCGTCTCATCAGACGGCCGGGTCTGGGGTACTTATCTCCACGGTGTGTTCGACAATGACCGATTTCGAAGGAGGTTCATCGGGTTGCTCCGGGAGGCCAAGGGGATCCAAACCGCGACCCCAAACCGGAGCGTTCAGTTTGAGAGATGGAAACAGGAGCAGTACGACCGGTTGGCCGATCTCCTGATGGAACACCTGGATATGCCCAAGGTTTTTGAAATCATCGGTTGAAAGAAGGGAAGGAATCCATGGAACGGTACGAAGAACTTGAGACCTATTTGAAGGGGATCGAACCGGTCAAACCCGAGTTTCTTGACAAAGCGCAGCAGCGGCTGGACAGCTTGACCAAGCCTCAAGGGAGTCTGGGACAGTTGGAGGAGTTCGCAAAACGCTATGTGGGCATTACCGAGGATCTGCGTCCGAAGATCACGGGAAAGGCCATTCTGACCTTGGCTGGAGACCACGGTGTTACAGAGAACAACGTCAGCCTCTATCCCAGAGAGGTTACCCCTCAGATGGTTTACAACTTCATCCGTCAGGGGGCGGCCATTAATGTTCTTGCCCGTTTCATTGGGGCTCGTCTCTACGTCGTCGACATGGGCGTGGATCATGAGTTTGAGGGGGTGGAAGGGTTGATCATCAGGAAGATTGCCAAGGGGACCCAAAACATCACCAAGGGGCCGGCAATGACCCGGGAACAGGGCGTTCAAGCCATTATGGCTGGAATCGAGATCGTCGAAGCCGTGAAGAGGGAAGGGGTCGATATCCTTGGGGTGGGGGACATGGGAATTGGCAATACAACCCCCAGTAGCGCCATCATCGCCGCCATTTCTCGCGCTCCGGTGAGAGAAGTGACCGGGAGAGGGACGGGCCTGGACGACAGAGGATTGGAAAAGAAGATCGAAGCGATCGAGACGGCTCTGCGGGTCAATCGCCCGGATCCAAAGGATCCTCTGGATGTTCTCGTTAAACTGGGGGGATTCGAGATTGCCGGGATCACCGGGGTGACCATCGGTGCGGCTGCCTCTCGTATCCCTGTTGTGGCAGATGGCCTGATTTCCACGGCAGGGATTCTGATCGCCACGGAGATGAATCCCCTGATCAAAGCGTATGTTTTCCCCTCCCACAAGTCCGTGGAAATTGGACACCAGACGATGCTGGATCGGCTAGGGATGTCTTCGGTTCTCGATCTCTCCATGCGGTTAGGCGAAGGCACCGGGGCGGCTCTCGGTATCCTCCTTGTGGAGGCGGCCCTGCGGATTTTCAATGAGATGGCGACATTCGAGGAAGCCGGCGTGAGTGAAAAGAACGAATGAATGTTCAGATTATCATTGCTTATGTCCTCGATCTTCTGATCGGGGACCCGAGGTGGTTGCCCCATCCGGTTGTCCTGATGGGGAGAGGGATCGGCCTCCTGGAAAGATGGTTGTTCCCGCCCGGCCTTTCACAGAGGAGCCAGAGGTTTGCAGGGTGCGTTCTCGCGGGAATTCTTGCCTTCGGGACGTGGGGGCTCGCCACGGGGTTGCTCTGGCTCACAATGCATTACAGTCGGGAGTTGGGAATTGGCTTTTCCATCTTTCTCGCCTACACCACCCTTGCGACGCATAATCTGCACAGAGAGACGACCGGGGTCGTGAAGTCTCTCTCAAATCATGATCGGGCCGGGGCGAGGAATCGGTTGGCCGGGCTTGTCGGCCGTGACACCCAGGGACTTGAAGATACAGAGATCTGCCGTGCCTTGGTGGAAACGGTTGCCGAGAATACCTCGGATGGGATCGTGGCTCCCCTCTTCTACCTCGGGATCGGTGGTCCGGCCCTGGCCCTGACGTACAAAGCAGTCAACACCCTGGATTCGATGGTCGGATATCGGAACTCCCGCTACATCAACTTCGGGTGGGCGTCTGCAAGGCTCGACGATCTCGCCAATTTCATCCCGGCCCGAATCACCGCTCTTCTCATGATTGGGATGGCCTTTGTTTTGGGGAAGGATTGGAAAAGTGCCTTCCTCACGGCCTGGAAAGAGGGGCGGAACCATGACAGCCCCAACGCCGGGTTCCCTGAGGCGGCGATGGCAGGGGCTCTCCGAATCCGTCTGGGAGGACCCTCGAGTTATTCAGGGAGGATCCATGAGAAACCCTTCATCGGCAAGGCCGCGGAGCCTCTATCTCTCGATAAAGTAACAGAAGGCGTCTGGATCATGTATGGGGTCTCAGGGGCGATGACAATTCTGGTCGTTCTGGCTCGTGTGATGATTTCCAGATGGTTCTGATAATGAGAGGGTAGGGCCCGTGCTCTGGGTGGGATGTGAGCACGAGGTGGACAAAATCGAATGTCGAACAAGGAATTTCGAACAGCAGAAGTTTTTGAAGAAATCAGAGAATATTCTTGACGTCGATAATCTCTCCGCCAGCACGGATTCAGCGGCTCTACGGTTCAATCCGCCTATAATTGCGCCAAATGGCAACAACTAGGGCGGATCAGTCGCGACAGAAATCTCCCTGCTTTGGCAGGTAGGGGATTAATGGCCGGTGGAACCGTGAAGGAGGCGGTTTCAAAAGGCCTACAGATAGGATGGATGTCTATACGAGGTCGAAAGGAATGGAATCTGCCAAGATCAAAGAGCGGTTGATGGGGCTGGATAGCCAAAAGGGATGTCGCGTCTATCTCGTGCGCCACGGCGAAGCGGCCAACGTCGCTGATGGGGTCTTTCGGTACAACGGCCACATTGATGTGGACGTCTCTCCCACCGGGGTCAGACAGATCGAGCGGGCCGCCCAATTCCTCAAAGAGTTACCCATCTCCTCTGTGTATTGCAGCGATCTGAAGAGAGCCAAAAAGGGGGCTGAGGCCATCGCCAAACACCATGGCCTCTCTCCCAAGCCCTATGGTGAATTCCGGGAGATCAAAATGGGGATCTGGGAAGGATTGACCTTTGACGAGATCCAGAAGGGGCATCCTCATGAAGTAGAAAAGAAATTTAGTGACTTCGTCCACTATCGCGTGCCGGGAGGGGAGAACCTCATTGATGTTCAGAACCGGGCCATTTCCAAGCTCAGGCAACTCATCGCGTCGAATCAGGGCAGGGAGATCGTCCTCGTGGGCCATGGCGGGGTGAACATGGTCATCCTCTGTGATGCCTTGGATCTTGACCTCGATGGTTTTTTCCGGATCACCCAGGCCAATGGGTGCCTCAATATCATCGACTATTTTCAAGACACGGCCATTGTCAGACTGATGAACGGGTTGGTCGAAAAATGGTAGAGGGGAAGAGGGAAGGCAACAAATCAACGGGAGAAAAGGGGGAGGTGATTCTCATCCTGGGCGGTGCCCGGAGCGGAAAGAGCGGGTATGCTCAGGAAATCGCGGAGGCCTTTGAAGGGAAAAGGCTCTTTGTGGCAACGGCCCAGGCCCTCGACGATGAAATGGCCAAGAGGATTGAAGACCACAAGAAACAGCGTGGAAACCGATGGGTCTCGAATGAAGAGCCCGTTGAGATCGTCCAAGTGCTATCCAAGGGGGACAGGGAGTACACCGTGATTCTAATCGACTGCCTCACCTTGTGGACGTCCAATCTTCTCAGGGTCTTTGGCGATGATCGAGAATCAATAGAAAACCGCATCCAGAGTTTGATTGACTGTCTGGCGAACATCAAAACGACAACCATACTGGTGTCCAACGAGGTGGGGCTGGGGATCGTCCCAGAGAACCCTCTGGCCCGCTCTTTCAGAGACCTGGCAGGAGGGGTCAATCAGCGTGTCGCCCAGGTGGCTGATCGGGTGATTCTGATGGTTGCAGGCATTCCAATGGTTGTCAAGGGTTGAGCATGAAGGATTTCCTCGCTGCCATCCAGTTTCTGACCATCATCCCCTTTCCTGGGGGTCAGAGGTTTTCTGAACAGAATATGGCACGGTCGATGGCCTACTACCCTCTTGTTGGGCTGGGAATTGGACTGGTTCTCGTCGTTGGAAGACGCCTTTTTGCTCTGTTTTTCCCTCACACGGTAGTCGCCATTCTCTTGCTGATTATCCTGGTGCTGATCACGGGCGCCCTTCATCTCGACGGATTCTCTGACACCATCGATGGCCTCAGGAGTGGAAAGACCCGGAAAGAGATGCTGAGGATCATGCGGGACAGCCGGGTGGGAGCCTTTGGCGCTGTCGGCCTCTCCTGCCTCTTGATCCTCAAATTCTCCCTTCTCTCCGAAGTTCCAGAAAGGCTCCTGGATCGATCCCTCCTTCTCATGACGACCTTTGGCCGTTGGTCGATGGTGCAGGTTTGCTGCCTTTCCGTTTACGCCCGGTCCGAGGGAGGCATGGCAAAGCCCTTTGTCGAGGGAGGGGGAAGGAGAGAACTTTCGATCGCCACTGTCCTTGCGTTGCCTGTGGTCTTCGGTCTTTTCGGTCCAAGGGGAATCCTTCTTATGGGGCTCAATGGGCTGCTCAACTATGGGATCCGAGGATACTTCCACCGGAAGCTGGGAGGCATTACCGGCGACGTTCTTGGAGCCACGAACGAGGTATCCGAGGTCTTTTCTCTCTTGCTCATCCTTACCCTTGTCCGATGAAGACCATCCGACCTCTTGACTTGTGACTTCTCCTGAGATAAGAATAATAGCAATCGTGGGTTGCCTATGACAGGCTTTAAGGGAAGACGGTGAAAACCCGTCGCGGACCCGCCGCTGTAATCGGGGACGAAAGCTGGAAGAGGCCACTGTTCCGCCTGAGTGGAATGGGAAGGCGAGGCGAGTAGGATGATCCGGGAGCCAGAAGACCTGCCCACGGGAACATAGAATCGTCTCCGTCCTCGCGGTTTAGGGAAGAAGCGATTTTGACGGCGGATGAAAAACGGCATCCCCGGTCCGTGTTGTGGGACCGGGGATTTTTTTGGGGGACCCAACCGCCATGTTCATGCCTGTAAATCTGAACGTCAAGGGTCGCCTTTGCGTAGTCATTGGGGGCGGCGGTGTTGCCAAGAGGAAGAGTCTAAAGCTTCTTGAATATGGGGCACGTGTCCGCATCGTATCTCCTGCTTTCAAAGGGCACGATCATGAATGGATCCGAGAAGGGGTGGAAATTGTTCAGCGCCCCTTTAGAAGCGAGGATCTGTCGGGCGCTTTCCTGGTGTTTGCGGCTACAGACGATCCCGTTGTCAACCAAAGCGTGGTTTCCGAGGCTCAGGCGTTGGGAATTATGGTCCAGCAGGTGGATTCTCCCGAATCGAGCGATTTTACCTTTCCCGCAACGTTGAGGAGAGGGGATCTTACGGTCTCTTTTTCCACGGACGGGGCCATTCCGGCGCTCTCAGCGTACCTCAAAGAGGAAACCGCCCATCGCTTCGGCCCCGCTTATGCCGAATTCTGCACGCTGGCACGTTCACTGAGACGGGACGCGATTCGGGACCTCCCCGTGAACACACGAGAGCGGTTTCTCAGAAGGCTGGTTGATTCACCCGTTATTGACCTCCTGTCCAGAGGGGAGCAGACGGCTGCCTATCAATTGGCCCATGAGATTCTAGACCATTTCCGCTCTCCTACGCCGGGTGAAGAAACGGACCGATTGGGGGCTCGAGGGTCCCCTGTCATGGACGAGCCAGGAAAGGTTTTCCTGATCGGGGCTGGGCCGGGTGATCCTGGATTGCTGACCGTAAAGGGGGCCGAATGCCTCCGCTGCGCTGAGACGGTTCTCTACGATGGCATGGCCAATCCCGTGTTGCTCGAAAAGTACGCCTCCCAGGCAGAACAGATCGACGTGAGTAAGCGAAAGGGCGAATGTACACGAACCCAACAAGAGATCACTGCCCTCCTGATCGAGAAAGCACGAGCGGGGCGGACGGTTGCCCGTCTCAAGGGAGGCGATCCCCTGGTCTTTGGTCGAGGGGGAGAGGAAGCCCGTGCGCTGGCCCGGGCGGGTATTCCCTTCGAAATTGTCCCTGGGGTAAGCAGTGTCTCCGCTGTTCCAGCATACGCCGGCATCCCCGTTACAGACCGTGAGTATGCGTCTTCTTTTGGGGTCTACAGTGCTCACAAGAAAAAAGGCCTCCACATCTCTGACGAGGAGTGGCACCGAATCGCCCAGGGCCCTGACACGTTGATTTTTCTCATGGGGAGAACCTGTTGCCAGGATTTAGTTGATAAACTCTTGAAATTCGGGCGCCCCCCTTCAACGCCAATTGCAATCATCTGCAGGGGCACGACTCCCCTGCAGATGAGATTCGTGGGAACCCTTGAAACGATTCTTTCCCAGATAGAAACCTTCAGTTTGTCTGGGCCTACCCTGACGGTTGTGGGGGAAGTGGTGAGACTGATCCCCGAAATGGACTGGTTTGATGGATTGAGCGATCAATCGGGATCGATGAGATGGGTGAAGGGCTTGGGAACCGAGAGCTTGGAGAAACGAAATCTCAAATCTCCCCGAGAGGCCAAGTACCCAGGAGAAATCCGCCCTGGGGCAGCTTTCGGGCACGGTGGAAATCTGAGACAACTGGCAAAGGAGGCAGGCCGGGAGGAGAGAGAGATTCTGGACTTTTCCGCCAACATCAATCCGCTGGGTCCACCCGAATGGGTTCCCTCCCTGGTCGTCTCCCAGCTGGGTTCTATTGTGCATTACCCCGACCCAGACTGTTCGTCCCTGGTCGAGGGGATTAAAACCCATTACGGTGTGGAAGGGGAGGAGGTGGTCGTTGGGAATGGATCGACGGAGATTCTCCATTTGCTCCCCCAGGCGCTGGGCGCATCCCGTGCGGTGATTCCCGTGCCTGCCTACATCGATTACCGGAGGGTCGCAGAAAGGGCGGGACTGATCGTAAAGGCGCTCCCTATGAAGGAAGAGGATGGGTTCGCCCTGGATTTCGATTCCCTTGACGCCCAGTTAAGGGGGGATGAATTGGTTTTCATCGGTCAGCCGAACAATCCTACGGGTCTGGTTGCCGATGGGGACGCCCTGCGGTCCCTCGCTTTGAGACGGCCATCGACCATTTTCATTGTGGACGAGGCTTTTGCCGATTTTGTCGAGGATATGGATAGCCTGACCCTTCATCGGCCATTCAATGTTGTCGTGCTCCGTTCCTTCACCAAGTTTTACGCAATTCCTGGTCTCAGGTTGGGCTGTGCGATCGCCGACCCTCACGTTGCCGAGACCGTGCGAAAGCTCCTGCCCCCATGGTCGGTTAATGCTCTCGCCCAGGCGGTCGGGACAGCGGCTCTGCGGGATCAGGGATATGCCCACCGTAGCCGAAAACTGGTGGAGAAGGGGAGAGGCTTTCTCTTCCGTGAACTTCAGTCACTCCCCGGTCTCATCCCCTACCCGAGCCAGGGGAACTTCCTCCTCGTCCGGGTCGATCGTAAAGACGTCAATGCACCGATACTTGCCCGTTTGCTGTTACGCGATGGAATAGGGATCCGGGTGTGTGGGAATTATGACGGGCTGGATGACCGGTTCTTTCGCGTTGCCGTGAGGTCGGAGGAAGAGAACTCGCGGTTGTGCCGGTCACTGGAGGCGGCTCTAGGTATCTCTGAAAAACCGGGCAGGGAGCCCAGTCATCAAAAACCCATTCCCCAGGCTCGGGTGGGGGCAAGGGCAAAAGGGCTGGCAGCCACCTAGGGAGAACCCGGGTCATGGTGTTTGAACTCGCACTGCGGCTTTGGGGACCGAAGAGGGTGTGGTTAAGCCTGCCCAAGAAAGCTGAGAATTCCTGATGGGCTGTCACAGAATCGTGGTTGCGGGCACTCACAGCGGCGTGGGGAAGACTTCCCTATCCCTCGCACTGGTCACCTCCCTGAGACGACGGGGGCTCCGGGTGCAGACCTTCAAGGTCGGTCCAGATTTCTTAGATCCCTCCTACCTGGCTCTGGCCTCTGGAAGGCCTTGCTACAATCTCGATGGCTGGATGACAGGAAGGGATTACGTCCTTCGGCTTTTCTCTCGGGCAACGGCGAGCGCGGACGTCGCGGTCATTGAAGGGGTCATGGGACTGTTTGACGGCGCAGAACCCACTGCATCCGATGGAAGCACTGCTGAGATCGCCCGTTGGCTCGACGCGCCCGTGCTGCTCGTCGTTAACGCTCACGGCATTGCTCGCAGCCTTGCCGCAATCGTTAAAGGGTACGCGGATTTCGATCCTGAGTTGAGAGTTGGGGGCGTTATCGCCAACGACTGTGGTTCGGATCGCCACAGGAGCGGGTTGGCCGAGTCCTTAAAGGCTGCTTCCCTGCCACCCCTGTTGGGTTCCGTCCCCCGGGGGGCCTTCCCCTCCCTTCCGAGCCGCCATCTCGGGCTTGTCACGGCCGACGCCCAATTCCTTTCCCGGGCTCTCCTTGAGGAGTTTGCAGATGTTTTGGACCGCCATGCGTTGGTCCCGACCATCCAGGAACGGTTCGAGAGCGGACCGGCCCCACGAACGGGAACACCCCTATCCGATGAACCGGCTTTTTCGAAGCGGGTTCGTATTGGCGTCGCCCAGGACAGAGCCTTTCATTTCTACTATCCGGACAACTTCGATGCGCTGGTGTCTCAAGGATGCGAGTTGATAGGGTTCTCGCCGATTGAGGATGAGCATCTGCCCGAAGGAATCGATGGCCTCTACATCGGAGGGGGGTATCCTGAAGAGTATGCCGAAGCTCTCGCAGAGAATCGGGTCATGCTTGAGGCGATCAGGCATTTTGCAACGATGGGTCGCCCCCTTTACGCCGAATGTGGTGGCCTGATGTATCTGGCCGAGGGGATCGAAACACGGGATGGGAACCGATACGCGCTTGTGGGGCTTGTGCCAGCTTGGACCCGAATGCTTGAGCGCAGAAAATCCCTGGGTTATGTCGAAGTGACCCTGAAGGGTGATTCTCTGTGGGGGGCCCGGGGAATGAAACTGCGAGGCCATGAATTTCACTATTCGGAATTGGTCGGGGATCCGACCGGGGATTCAGCGTGGCAGAGCATCTACTCCTTGAGGCGCCAACGTTCGAATGGGGTCACCCATGAGGGCTATCAACGGGGCCGGATTCTGGCGACCTATGTCCATGCCCATTTTGCCTGCCGGCCTGAGGCTATTGGGCATTTTGTGGCCACTTGCGAGGAAACGTCATGACGCAACAAGGGACCGGATCGAGAAAAACAGCCTCTAGAGCGGAAGGCCAGAGGGATCCCTTTATTCGTACCCTCTACTGCTCCCTGATGACCGGAGAGGACATCGAGGCAAAATCCTTTGAACTGATCAATCGAGAGATCCCTTCATACCCGTTTCCACCCGGCGAGTGGCAGGTGGTCCAACGCATGATCCACACGACTGCTGATTTCACGCTTGTTGAGAACGTGAGGTTTTCACCGGACGCGATCGATTCGGGAGTCGCCGCCCTCCGCGACGGACGGCCGATCTATGTCGATTCGAATATGATCCGTGCAGGTCTCTCTCTGGCCAGATTGCGGAAGGTGAACCCCGGCTACAGTCTGGATCGTATCGTTTGCCACGTCGGCGATGAGGATGTCGCCGTGCAAGCCCGTGAAGCGGGACTGCCCCGTTCACTCTTCGCCGTACGGAAGGCCAAATCGATGCTCCAGGGTGCCATCGCTGTTTTTGGCAATGCCCCGGTGGCTCTCCTCGAGCTCAACCGCCTGATTATGGAAGAGGGCGTGCGGCCCGCCCTCGTCGTGGCAATGCCAGTCGGTTTTGTCCATGTTGTTGAGAGTAAAGACGAGTTGACAACCCTGGATATTCCTTTCGTTGCTATTATCGGCCGACGGGGCGGTAGCCCCCTGGCCGTTAGCGTGATTCACGCGCTCTGCGGTTTGGCAGCTCCGAAAAACTCAGAGGAAGAGTGAGGGGGATGTGCAAAGGTTGCCTAAAACCCCGACCCGAAAGTCTGGCCCCCGTGGAGAACGAGGGGGGACAGAAGTGAGGCCCCTCCGCTGCGGTTATACGACGGGAACCTGCGCCGCAGCTGCAGCAAAGGCGGCGGTTATCCGTCTCACAGGCCAGATGGATCTATGGGGTGTGGAGATGAGTTTGCCGGATGGATCCCGAGTCAAGGTGCCCCTCGCCTATGTCCGGAGCGGTGCGGACGGTGCTGAAGCTGGGGTGCGCAAGGATGCCGGTGATGATCCCGATGTCACTGATGGCTCCATGGTGGTGGTCTCGGCCTGTTGGGCAGAGGGAGAGGATATCATCCTGGCAGCAGGTGAAGGTGTGGGAACCGTGACCAAGCCAGGATTATCGGTTCCACCGGGCGAACCGGCCATCAATCCCGTTCCCCGGCAGATGATCCAGAAGGCGGTTCGAGAAGTGACGGACCGTGGCGTCAAGGTGACGGTTTCCATTCCAGGGGGTCGGGAACTGGCCGAGAAAACGTTCAACCCAAGGCTTGGTATTGTGGGCGGTCTGTCCATATTGGGGACCACGGGGCGGGTGCGTCCTTTCAGCACTCCGGCACTGCGGGATGCCTTGCGGTGCTGCCTCGATGTTGCAGCGAGTTGCGCGGTCATTTCACCGGTTCTCGTCCCTGGACACATCGGGAAAAGGAGTGCCCAAAAGCATTTTTATCTGTCTGATGAACAGGTGATCGAGGTCGGCAACGAGTGGGGGTTCATGCTCAGCTGTCTAAAGGGGCACGATTTCGAAAGAATACTCGTCCTCGGTCACCCGGGCAAGCTTGTCAAGCTCGCTGTCGGCCATTGGGACACCCACTCCTCCCGATCCCCAACACCCGTTTCAATCCTGACCGATCTTGGTGAAAGGCTTTTTGGCCGTCCATTGTCAAAAAGCACGACCGCTGAGGGTTTCTTTGCAATCCTACCTGCACAGGAGAGACAAGAACTGGCAACCACGGTGGCTCGTCGGGTGCGAATGGCTGTGGCGCAGCGTTTGGGAGTATCCACACCGGTGGCCACGGTATTGATCGATATGAAAGGTCATTTTCTCGGCTACGATGGAGACCTGACACCATGGGAATCGATTGGCGAAAGATCGTGATCGTCGGGTGTGGCCCTGGGTCGCCAGATTATCTGACGCCCATGGCTCGTCAAGCCGTTGAAAAGGCCGAGGTACTCGTGGGTGCTGATCGACTGCTGAACCTTTTCCCTCGGAGTTCCGCTGAGAGGATTTCTGTAGGGACGAACATCGGAAAGGTCCTCCATGAGATCGCCATGAGAGTCGGCAAAGAACGCATTACGGTCTTGGTCTCTGGTGATCCTGGTCTCTGCAGCCTGGCTCAGCCGGTCGTCATCCGTTTCGGTCGCGATGCCTGCGATGTGATTCCAGGGGTGAGTTCGCTTCAGGTGGCCTTTGCCCGATTGGGCCTTGAATGGCACGATGTCCGGATCATTAATGCCCACGGACGGGAGCCTGATGTTGACCCTGGGTCTCTTCGGGATGTGGAGAAAATCGCCGTTCTTGTGGGTCGCAACGAATCACTGGACTGGATTCGCACCCTCGTCGAATGCCTGGGTGAAGATCACCGTGTATTTGTTTGTGAGAACCTGACCCTTCCAGAAGAACGGGTCCGGCAAATTGAACCGACAGACCTGGAGTTTCTTCATATCCCTGGAAGAACGATCCTTTTGCTCATCAAGAAAGACCTGGTGTCATGGAATTCGGAACCCTCTACGGGATAGGCGTTGGCCCAGGAGATCCAGACCTGATCACTTTGAGGGCTGCGAATGTTCTTTCCTCTTGTCGCCATGTGTTCGTACCAAAGGCGCGGATCGCTGTGGACAGTATGTCCCTGGCGATTGCGAGGCAACACCTCAACCCTGATGCCGAGGTCCATGAAATCCCTTTTCCCATGACAACCGATAAGGGCACACTGGCTCGCCGGTGGGATGAGGCCGCCGGTCAAATCGCAGCCGTGCTTGAGACCGGCCAGGATGCCTGCTTCCTCACCCTGGGTGACCCCCTCTTATTCTCCACGTACATTCCCCTGCTGCGCGCCCTGCGCAAGGGAAATCCGGACATCGATGTGATCACCGTACCTGGGATCACCGCATTCAGTGCTGCTGCAGCCCTCACCGAGTTTCCTGTGGGAAAAGCCAAGAACCCGGTGACGATTGTCCCCGCAACGGATGATCTGAATGGGGTCCGTCGGGCTCTCGCCGTGGGGGGGACGGTCGTGATCATGAAGATCGGCAGGCGCTTGCCGCAGATCATGAGCCTGCTCGAGGAAGCCGGCCTCTTCGACAGGGCTGTATTCGTCGCCCGCGCAGGCCAGTCCGGTCAACGGGTCGAAACAGACCTGGGGAGATTGGACAGGGAATCTCCAGAATCTGGAAATCTATCGATTATCCTGGTGGACACGTCGGAGGAGGCTACCCGATGAAAGTGTCTTTTGTCGGCGCCGGTCCTGGGGATCCGAAACTCTTAACCTTAGAGGCCGAACGGCTGTTAAGAAACTGCCGATGCTGCGTCTATGCCGGCTCTCTGGTGAGTCCGGCTGTGATTGATCTTCTCCCCGAAGACGCAGAGCGGCACGATTCGGCAAGGCTCTCACTCGAAGGGATCATGGCCATCTATTTGGACGCCCATCGGAGGGGGATGGATGTGGTTCGGTTGCATTCGGGTGATCCGGCAATTTACGGAGCCATACGGGAGCAGATGAAGGCGCTGGATCGAAGGGGGATTGAGTACGAGGTTGTTCCCGGCGTGAGTTCGTTTCAAGCCGCAGCTGCCGCGCTCCGCTCGGAGCTTACGGCTCCGGAGGTGGCTCAGACGATCATTTTGACGCGAATCTCTGGCCGCACCCCCGTGCCCGAGGAGCAGGAACTGGACCATCTGGCCAAAACGCGTGCCACCCTGTGTATTTTCCTGTCAGTCCACAAGATCCAAGAAATCGCCCGTTCACTGTCCAAGCACTACGGCAGGCAGTGTCCTGCGGCTGTGGTTTATCACGCATCGTGGCCCGATCAGGTGACCATTAAGGGAACCCTTTCCGATATTGCGGAAAAAACCGAGTCTGCGAGCATTGGCAGAGGGGCGATGATTCTGGTGGGATGGGCACTCTCTGATGACGCTCCCCCATCGAGGCTTTACGATCCCGGTTTTTCTCATGGATATCGAAAGGCAAAAGAAAAATGAAGCTCGGTCTGATTAGCCTCTCAAACGAAGGAACGCACGTGTTGACCCGTTTGGCAGCGGCCCTGCCCGATACCCGGATTTTTGCCCATGAGCGTGTCCGTGGGGTAACCGACGGCGAGAGGTTCGAGAGTCTTACTTCCTTGACCGCAGAGATCTTCGGGAACTTCGATGGACTCATCTTCGCGGCGCCATGTGGCGTCGTCGTCCGGGCCCTGGCAGGGAGGATCAGACACAAAACCCTTGACCCTGCTGTTGTGGTGGTTGACGTGGGGGGAAGGTATGCCGTGAGCCTACTCAGCGGGCATGAGGGCGGCGCCAATGATTTGGCCATTACGGTGAGCAACATCCTCGGAGGTGAACCCATCATCACGACAACCACCGAGGCCCTCAAAACCGTCATTGTGGGGATTGGATGCCGCCGGGGGACAGGATCAGCCAAAATCGTTGACGCCGTCAAAGGGGCGATCAAAGAGGCTGCCGTTGATCTGGGACAGGTGCGATACCTCGCTTCAGTCGACCTCAAAGCCGACGAAGGGGGTTTACGAGAGGCTGCGGAGGCTCTCGGCATTCCTCTACGGTTTATTCGGTCAGAAGATGTTCGTTCCTCAACAAGGGTTTTTGAGCATTCGGATTTCGTGGAAGAGCGGGTTAATCTGCCAGCGGTTGCTGAACCTGCGGCTCTGCTGGCGGGAAGGAGGACACGATTAGTACTCCCAAAAAAGGCATACGACGGGGTGACCGTGGCCGTGGCCAGGGAAGGCTTTTCGTGGTCGGAATAGGTCCAGGAGGCCCCCTCGACCGGACTCACCGCGCCGAGCAGGCCATTGCCCAGAGCCGGGTCGTTGTCGGCTATTCCGCCTACCTGGAGCTGGTTAGGGATCTGACCGGGGGGAAGGAAGTGATTGGGTCCGGCATGACCCATGAGGTCGAGCGCTGCGAGACAGCTCTCGCCCGAGCGGAATCCGGTGAGGCCGTCGCCCTGATTTCTTCAGGCGACCCGGGAATCTACGGCATGGCAGGACTGGCAATCGAACTGGCGTCTGCGCGAGGGGTTGGTGTCCCCATTGAGATCATTCCGGGCGTATCTTCGGCGGGCGCGGCTGCCGCAAGGCTTGGGGCCCCGTTGATGCTCGATTTTGCCACGATCAGTCTCAGCGACCTCCTGGTGCCTTGGGAGACCATTCGGCAGCGGCTCGAAGCGGTGGCTGCAGCCGATCTGGTTGTGGCCCTCTACAATCCCAGGAGTAAGAGGCGTGTGGATCCCCTCACCGAGGCCGCGGCCATCTTTCGCTGCCATCGCCCTGGAACGACCCCTGTGGGGATTGGCACTGCTGTGGGCAGAGAGGGGGAACACGTGGTCCTCTCCGACCTCGATCACTTGCTGGAAGAGGAGGTCGACATGGGGAGCGTTGTGCTTGTCGGGAACCGAACCTCGAAGTGCATCAGTGGCTGGTTCGTCACGCCGCGGGGTTACAAGGTATGATTCTTCTGCTGGGGGGAACCAGTGAAACCGCGCTCCTCGCCGATGCCTTGAATGATGCGGGGCACGAGGTCCTCGTCTCCACCGCCACGGAGGTGCCCCTATTCATCGGCAAAGGCGCCCGTATTTCCCGGCGAACCGGGCCCCTGGATCGTGATGGAATGGCCACGTTGATCCGGGAGCGGAACATCTGGGCGGTTGTCGACGCAACCCATCCCTACGCCTCACAGGTGCGGGCCACAGCGAGAGAAGTGGCCGCGGGGATGAAGATTCCCTACCTGACCTTTATTCGGCCGAAAACCGTGGGCGAGGGAGAGAACGTCCGGATTGCTTCTGTTCACGAGGAAGCCGCACGGATCGCCTGCTCCCAAGGACGCCCCGTGCTGCTTACCATCGGATCGAAGAATCTCGAGTCCTACGTCCAGGAGGCGAGCCGGACGGGGGTTCGGATCGTTGTTCGGGTCCTATCCCATCCAGAATCCCTCGAAGCATGCCGGCGTGTCGGTATTGGCAAAGATCGCATCATCGCCGGCCGTGGTCCCTTTTCTGTCGAAGAGAATCGGGCCCTGATCCGTAAATTCGAGATTGGGGTGCTCGTTACAAAGGATAGCGGCCTTGCCGGGGGGGTTGGGGCCAAATTGGAGGCAGCCCGGAAGGAAGGCTGCCAGGTCGTGGTCGTCCGGAGGCCTGAGCAGTCCTCTGACAGCGCCTTCGAAAAGATGGAAGATCTGGTTCATGCCGTTTCAGCCGCCCTTGGAAAGGAACCGGGAGGGGCGTGCAGGGGATAGGAACTCAGGAGGCTTTGCCCCCGTTATCATCTCGCAGCATCACAAGCCGATTGCTGTCTCAGGGAAGGCGAGGGAAAAGGCATCAAAGGGAGGACAGGTCATGAAAACCCCGTTGTTCGTTGTCCCGTTCACCTTGGCTCTATTCGCGGTGGCTCTGGCTGGGGGCCATGGTAAGAAGAAACCCATGAAAAAGGGGATCCTGTTGGTCACTTTTGGGACCACCATCCCCCAAGCCCAGGTCGCCTTCGATCGTATTGATCGAAAGGTGAGTCAAGCCTTCCCCGAGGTGCCGGTTCGTTGGGCTTACACCTCCAAAACCATTCGCCGCAAGCTGGCCAGAGAGGGCAAACACCTGGACTCCGTAGAGACTTCACTGGCCAAGATGATGGAGGAAGAGTTCACCCACGTGGCCGTCCAATCCCTCCATACCATTCCCGGGGAGGAATTCCACGAGTTACTCCAAAGCGCACACGCTTTCCGCAACATGCCTGGCGGTTTCGAGCGCATTCTGGTGGGGTATCCTTTGCTCGCAAAGGAGGAAGATCTGGTGAGAGTGACCGAGGCCATGATTCATCACATCCCCAAGGAGAGAAAGGGAAACGAAGCCGTTGTCCTGATGGGCCACGGGACCCTCCATCCCAGCAATGCTTTCTACACCGCCATGGCGTATAAGTTCCAGCAGAAAAACCCCAACATTTTCGTCGGAACCGTCGAAGGGGCCCCGGACATTGAGGATATCAAGACCATTCTCCTTGAAAGAAATATCAAAAAGGCCTATCTCATGCCCTTCATGTCTGTGGCGGGGGATCACGCCAGAAACGACATGGCTGGAGACGACGAGGGTTCCTGGAAGAGCATTCTGACCCGGGCCGGGATTCGATGCGTCCCCATCCTGAAGGGGACGGCCGAATACGATGAAGTGGTCGATATCTGGGTGGATCACTTGAAAGGGGCCATGTCGCAGTTTTGACCTCTACAGAGAAAGCCGAGAAAGCATGGGAACCGGTCACGAGGCAACACGGGAGGCGATCAAGAAGCAGGAGGAAAGATCGGTCAGAAGATTCACCCATTTCCTGGTCCTCTTGGGTGGGGGGTTGGTTGTCTCGGTTTTTCTGTCGAGCCTCTTTGGCCGTCTGGATATTCCAGCCCTGGCTGTTTTTAGGTCTATTTTGGCATCATCGGGGTTGGGAGAGGACACGTCCCTCGATCCGATATGGCAGGTGGTGGTCGTCAATATCCGCCTGAGCCGCATCTGTCTCTCCATGCTTGTGGGAATGGCCTTAGCCGTTGCGGGTACGATTTTCCAAGGCATCCTCAGAAACCCCCTTGCCGATCCCTTCACGATCGGAGTTTCAACGGGGGCCGCCTTTGGTGCTTCCCTGGCTCTTTTTCTGGGCTTGGGAGGGGAGGTCTTTCTGGGTTTGGGCCTGCTTCCCCTTGCTGCATTGGCCGGGGCCATGGGTGCGCTCTTTACGGTGATCACCTTGGGGCGTGTCAACGGACAACTCAGGCGTGATACGGTGGTTCTGGCCGGTATTGTGGTTGCCACCTTTCTCTCGGCCCTTATCTCTCTGATCAAGTCCCTCGATGAGGAGTCTGTGTCTAGTATCGTCTTCTGGGTCATGGGTAGCTTCCAGGGCCGAGGGTGGAACCACGTCGTTTTTGCGCTCCCATACCTGGCCGGGGGGCTTGTGCTGGCGGGACTCTATTCCCGGGAACTCGATCTCCTGTCCATGGGAGACGTTCAGGCTAGGCAGTTGGGGGTCGACGTAGAGCGGGTTCGGTTGCGTCTCTTGATCGGAGCCAGCCTCTTGACAGGAGCTGCCGTGTCTGTGTCTGGGGTTATCGGCTTTGTGGGGCTCCTCGTACCCCACCTCATTCGGATGACTCTGGGGGCGGAGCATCGCCCCCTCCTGGTACTCTCTGGACTCCTCGGAGCGGTAGCCCTCCTCTGGTCGGATGTGGTGGCCCGCATCCTGCTGCCAGGCGGGGAAGAGCTGCCCGTGGGAGTGGTAACCGCGATTCTGGGAGGTCCCTTTTTCTGTCTCTTTCTCAAGCGCCGGAAAGTCGAGGAAGAACTATGATTGAAATTGAGTCCCTCAATTGCGGCTATGGAAACCGGGATGTCCTCAGAGGCATCAACCTTCGCCTCGAAGAAGGTGAGATGGCAGGGATTTTGGGACCCAACGGAAGTGGGAAATCGACCCTCCTTCGGGCCATAGCCGGCGTTATTCCGACCCGAAACGGATGCATCCGATTGGCCGGCCAGGAGATCGGAAAGGTCGGGTTCCGTTGGAGAGCCAGGAGGGTTGCTTCAGTTCCCCAAAGGTCAGCCCCTTCCTTCCCCTTCAGTTGTCTTTCCGTCGTCCTCATGGGGCGTTACCCTTATCTCACGGGTTGGGGTGACTACTCCCCCAGGGATATGGACGTGGCTCTGGAGGTCATGGAGCAGACAGAGACATTTCCCCTTGCTCACCGACGGATCAACGAAGTCTCTGGGGGGGAGTCCCAGAGGGTTCTGATTGCCCGGGCCTTGGCCCAGGAAACGGAAATCCTCCTTTTGGACGAGGCAACCTCTAGCCTCGATGTGGCGAGGAAAATCCATGTGTTTGACCTTTTGACGAGGAAAAACCATCAGGGAACGACGCTGCTCTGTGTGATGCACGATTTAAACCTGGCTGCTCTCTACTGCCGGAGACTGATTTTTCTGAAGGACGGCAGAGTCGTTTTGGACGGTCCCACCGGAGAGACGTTCAATGATAAGAACCTGTCTGAAATCTATGAGACGGATATCCGGGTGTCCCGACACCCCATCACCGGATGTCCCCAAGCCCACTTTGTGCCTGGCCCTGTTGACCCTGCTGTGCGTTAGCCTGACGAGTCACGGAACTGGAATCGCCGGGGAGATCGAAGTCGTTGACGACCTCGGACAGAATGTCCGGTTGGACAGACCTGCCATGCGAATCATTGCCCTCTACGGGGCCTACAACGAAATACTGGCCGCCATGGGGCTTGAGGATCGATTGGTGGGGCGTACCAAAGCAGATGTCCTCCCCCCATCCCTCCTCTCGAAACCAACGATCGGGACCCACCTGCGGCCCAATGTGGAAATGGTCTTGGGACTGGAGCCGGACCTCGTCATCCAGGGAGCGGGTCGCCGAGAAGCCCTGATCGCGGTCAGGCAGCTTCAACGGGAAGGTCTCAATGTGGTCGCATTCAATCCCACCCGCTTTTCCCAACTCTTTTCCGTTATCCGCCGTCTCGGGGTCGTCACCGGTGAAAGGGATGGGGCGCAGAAACTCGTCTTTTCCCTCCAGGGGAGGCTGGACAGGGTCCAACAACGGCTCAATGGCATCGCCCACCGTCCATCGGTCTTTTTCGAGGTGCGATATCCCAACCTGCTCGGAGCTGGACGTGGGGCAAGTGTCAAAGGGCTGATCCGACATGCCGGTGGCGTCAATTGCTTGACCGTGGAGAAGAAACTGGTTCGAATCGATATAGAGGCCCTCATTGCCTGTAAACCGGAGGCTTACATCGTCCAGCAAGGGCCGATGAATCCGAACCCAAGCCAACCTGCCGCAAGACCCCTCTTTTCGATTCTTGAGGCCGTGAAGGGGGGAAGGGTTCTCTTTGTGGATGAACAGGTCTATTCGCGACCTGGCCCCCGCGCCGTGAATGGGGTGGAAGAACTCGCGGCCTTTCTTCACCCCAACCGATTTTGATCACAACAGAGACGCCTCGCAGGTGGGGGCTATTGGTGGTGAGATTAAACTACTATCTGCTACAGCGGGTAGATTTTCATTACGACTGAAGCTCATTTATTTTGAACCGCAGAACAAGGAACCGCAGAATATCGAAGTTAAGAAAGTTGCCTTATTCCTTCAAAAAACTTCTGCTGTTCGAAATTCCTTGTTCGATATTCGATATTCAAAATGAAAAAAAAAGCTAAAGGTGTTTGCCTGAAAGGCGAAGGTTCTAACCTGGCGAATGGAGAAATAAATGAAGCTTGGAACCCTATATGGCATCGGTGTGGGCCCTGGAGATCCTGAACTGATTGCCCTGAAAGCCATTCACGCTCTGCAACGTGTCGCTGTGGTGTTTGCAGCGGCCTCCACGAAGAACGCCTATTCTCTGGCCCTGAACATTGTCCGTCCCCACCTGAAGGAGAAGACCCCTGTCGTGCGTCTGGGGTTTCCCATGAGTTACGACAAGGACGAACTGGTCCGGAGGTGGGATGAAAATGCAAGGGAGGTTCTCGAGACATTGAAGAAAGGCTTAGATGCCGCTTTTGTGACTCTTGGGGATCCCCTGACATACAGCACCTTTGGTTATCTCATGCGGGCGATAAGGAGGATAGGACCTGAAGCCCCGATAAGGGTCATCCCTGGCATTACCTCCTACCAGGCAGCAGCCGCATCGGTAGGCCATGTTCTGGTTGAAGGGGAGGAATCTCTGAGTATCGTATCCGGAGCCCTGGGATTGGAGAAGCTCAAGGAAGTTCTCGACCACTCAGATAATATCGCCCTGCTCAAAGTATACCGAAGGTATAGGGAGATCTTCCACGCCTTAACCGAAAAGAAACTGACGTCAAAGTCGACCCTTGTCTCCCGTTGCGGGCTGGAAAATGAGGAGATCGTTCAGCGTCTGGAGGACTTCCCCGATACAGTTCCCCACTACCTGTCCCTGCTCTTGATCAGAAAGAACGAACGAGAATGAAAAAACAGCCCATTTGGTCTCTCTATACGTTGTTGGGCCTTTTTCTCGCAGCTGCGCTGCTCGTCTTTATGAGCGGATCCTTGACCCCTGGGGGCCTGCTCAGGGATCCGTTACAGATGTGGAAGAAGTTGATCTGGCCCTTGATCCGGTTGACCGGCTTCATTTCCCTTGGCATCTTTGTGGGACAGATCATCGAGCGCACAGGTTGGGCAGATCGATTCGCCATCATGGCTCGCCCGTTCATGGGATGGGCACATATACCCGAACAGATGGGCGCCGCCTTTACCACAGCCTTTGTTTCAGGTCCGGCTGCCTTGTCCATGCTCGCCACCTTCCATGGGGAAGGGAAGCTGTCCTGTCGGGAAGTGATCTTGGCCGTTTTATTGAATAACTTTCCAACCTTCCTTCGGCATCTCCCGACAACCTTCTTCGTTATCCTTTCTCTGGTCGGAAAGGCAGGGGCAGTCTATCTCGGGTTGTTGATGGGAGCGGCTCTGTTTCGCCTGGTGGCCGTATTGATCTACACCCGTTTCGCCCTTCCCCCACTGGAAAAAAGGTCGTCCCCTCCTCAGCCGGAAGGCCAAGACTGGCAGGCAACTGTCATGGGAAGGGGTCGGGAGCTCCGCCGCAGGCTGTTCCAAATCCTCCCGATTGTTCTGCCTGTCTACGTTATTATGGTGGTGGCCTCAGATATGGGACTCTTCCTGTGGCTCCGCGAGGTCGTGGCCCAGGGCATAGCCAATCAATTCATTCCTGTTGAGGCCATGTCGGTCATCATTTTCAGTCTGGCGGTGGAGTCGACGTCTGGCTACGCCGCAGCCGGAGCCCTGATGGAAGCGGGATCACTGTCCCCTGTTCAGGCCATTATCGCCCTCCTTCTGGGAAACATGATTGCCACGCCAATCCGGGCACTGCGACATCAGATACCCTACTACGTGGGGATGTTCCCACCGCGTTTGGGAGTATCCCTCATCGTTATCAGTCAGGTTTATCGTCTCGTGAGTCTCATCGGGATGGGGTTCGTGTTTGTCTTGGCTGCAGGGATGGTTCATTAGAGGTTAGCTAGCCCAGGCCATTCCTGTTCCTCTTAGAGAACGGCTAGAACTCAATCCCTTTTCGGGCCTTTACGCCTCGGCTGGAATAGTGCTTGATTTCGGTCATCTCGGTGACCACATCGGCTCTCTCGATTAGGCTGGGGTCTGCATGCCTTCCCGTAATCACGAGTTCGACCGTGTCGCCCTTTGCCTCGATCAGCTCCAGGATTGCTTCCACGGGAAAGAGTCTGAAATGCGTGGCGATGTTGGCCTCGTCCAAGATAACCACGTCATACGTTCCAGAATCAAGGGCACGGCGTACGTCTTCGAGTCCTTCTCTCGCCTTGATTCGGTCCTTTTCTCCTGGTTCATTGCGAATAAAACGTCCCCGGCCGTACTGCTTGATGGTGATCAAATCGGAGAATCTTTCAAGTGCCACGATCTCACTTGACTTCCTTTTCTTCAGGAACTGGGCGATGAACACCCGGAGACCGGCACCGGCGGCTCTCAAAGCCAAACCAAAGGCGGCAGTGGTTTTACCCTTCCCGGGGCCGGTGTAGATGTGCACATACCCCTTCATCGTTTCTTCTCGGGCCTGAGGGAATCAACTGTTTTTCGCCGTTCACTCACAAACGAACGTCAATCACATAGGGCGTGTCGCTTTCAAGAGCCTTTTCAAGGACAGGTTTCAGTTCGCCTGTTCTATCAACCGTTGCTCCTGGAACCCCAAAGGCCTCTGCCAACTTCACAAAATCTGTTTCCGGAAGGTCTACGCCGATATGTCTTCCCCCGTAATCCTCATCCTGCATGTACTTTATCGACTCATAGCACCTGTCATTGATGACAATAGAGACGACGTTGAGGGCGTGTTTCTTTGCCGAAGCTAACTCGGTACAGGTCATGAGAAAACCGCCGTCACCGCTTATTGAAACGACCTGCCTTCGAGGAAAAGCTGCCTTGGCACCGAGGGCGGCGGGGAGGGCGTAACCCATGGAGACAAAGAGGGTCGGGGCGAGGTATGCCCGCGGCTCGTAAACCTCAAAGTCTGAGAACATCGCATACCCCGGCATGCAGACATCCACACTGACAATCGCATCTCGAGGGAGAACCTCCCTGAGGTCTCTTGAGTCGAAGATCCGTCGCGGCTTTGCAACTTGCCTTTTTTTTCTCTCCTCTTTCAACTGGAGGAAATGTCGTTTCCATTGGAGGCTTGGTCGATAGGGGGTTACCTCCAGTCTTTCAAGAACGCGGGCCAGAAAATCCTTCACGTCTCCCACCACGGGGACCTCGGGGCGATAGACCCTTCCAAGATCTGCTGGATCAATGTTGACATGGATCAAGCCCCGTGGACTATTCTGCCAGGTTTCCGTCGATAAATCTGTGAATCTCACCCCCAGGGCGACCACACAGTCGGCCTGCCCGATAAGCCTAGCAGCATCTCTCCGGCGACAGTGACCGAAGCAGAGGGGATGGTCTTCAGGCACTGCTCCTTTTCCCATGCGTGTAAATAGGATGGGAGCGTCAAGGGCATCCGCCACCTCGATCAACCCTTCAGAAGCTCCGGAAGCGATGACCCCTCCTCCGGCGAGAATCAGGGGAGCTTCTGCTTCGGAGATTCTCCTGAAGGCCTTGTCCATGGCTTCGTCGTCGATGGTCCCTTCATCGAAAGAACGGTTTCGGGAGGGATGGGATCTTGGAATTTCGCCACTCGATTCTGAGGCGGAAACATCGACAGGGATTGCCAGATGGATCGGCCTTGGTCTCCCGGTCCTCAATTCCCTGAACCCTCTTTCGACCCATATGGGGATCTGTTCGACCGAATCCGCCGTCCCATTCCACTTTG
>CAYGBW010000083.1:0-31315 GCA_964348185.1 uncultured Thermodesulfobacteriota bacterium
GTCACCTCCAAGGCCTTACTCTTCAGGGTGACCCTGACTGGACTCCCATCGAATCTCTTGGCCTCAATCTTGCCCCCTGTCTCCCCTTTGGTCTCCTTGACAATGGTCATTTCCATCTCTTCAAGCGTCGAAAGGGCAGCCTCCCATGCCCGATCATAGCTCGCCTCGTAGAGTCTCGAGACATCTCCTTTGATAACATGGTAGGTCCCAACACCCATCCCCGCGCCCGCCAAGAAAGCACATCCCGCCAGGCAGAGAGATAAAAGCGAAATCCCCATGCTCTTTCCGAGTCGATCCATTTGATCCCCTCCTTGATTGTCCTTCCTCTCGATGGACTGCGTTGAGTCACATTTACGATTTTCAAAGGTGCACTGTCAAGAAATTTCTGGTATCATGCCTTGGAAGGGAAATCCCTTTTGGATAAATGAGGAGGCCTCGATGAAGCCAAGACAATCTCTATGGATCGGTTTGGTTTTGGTGGGTTTATCCGTCCACGGTTGTTCTACCGTGGCGATCGTGGGAGCGGGAGCCGGAACTGGCATCGGAACTTACAGCTATGTAAAAGGCGAATTGAAGGCACGATACCCCTATCCCTATGATCAGACCTGGAATGCCATTCTCACGGCCCTTGAAAAACTGGAGATTGAGGTCACCACCCGACAAAGGGACGCCCTGTCTGGGAAAATCAGGGGAAAACGGGGAGATGGAAAGGGCGTGGTTATCAAAATCCAAGATGAAAGCATGGGGATAACCGGAGTCAGTGTCAGGGTGGGAACCTTTGGTGATCAGAATGCCTCCAGAGAGATTCAGCAGACCATCCTCAACGTCTTAAAGGGGTGAGGGATCGGTGTAACCCCGTCAGGGGCTTTGAGTCTCCAGAATGGAACGGTCTCTGCTGTGGCGAAGATGATCCCTCAAACCGGTGCTGAAATTGCTCACAATATCCCTCTTGCTGTTCAGGATGTATATCCAATGATCCAAATGGTAGATTTCATCTGAGAGTCTTTCCGGTGGATTTGCCACGAGACTTCTGTGAGGGGCATTTCCCATCTCCCGTTCAAAAATCTGGATTACCTTGTCCATCAGTCGCAGATGGGTGTCATTGAAAAAAATGGCCACATCCGGGATCAGGTCGTGGAGTCTGAAAAAAAACGCATTGACTTCCGGATCTTCAATGCTTTTTGGAGGGGAGGATTTCACCTCCACATAGACGAGGCGGCCCTCCCAGAGGGCGATGACATCGTAATCCCCCCCGACATCTGTCTCTTTAAGGTGGACTCCAAATGCCGCTGGACAGGCAAACTCCCTCTGAAACATTTGAGCCACAAACCACTCCAGCGTGGGGCCAAAGCTTGCCGTTTCGTGGCGAGCTAGACGGTATTCATTCCCCTCGAGGGCAGTCAAGGTGGATGTGGCATTGAGGAATCGAGTATATTCCTCGGCCACCCCCTGGGAGCAAAACTGGGTCAGGTCTTGAGGACAAAAGGGACGCTTGGTCTTTACAAGATCCCTCAAAAAGAGCCGAAAAGAGTATTTCTTCATTTTTTCATAGAATTGGGTGGTCAATTCCGGAGAAAGATCGGAAGGAATGAGAAGCTTTTCCGGAGGATTCTGACGACAGATCCTAAGGCCACGACCCCTCAGCCGTCGGCTCAGAAGGGAACCGTCTGAGGAGAACTCCTGGTGAAGGGTTTCAAAACGGGTCTTCAGCGCCTCCAGCTGCCTCCTCAGATCAGATACCTCCCGAATGATCGGATCGAGTTTCACTCTAAACCCCTGTAAAGACCCCACTTCCCTGCTATCTCCACGGCTTCTCCAAATTCCTCTATCGTCACGGGACGAGTCAGATCCGGAAATTCGACGGCCTGGTGCGCCGGTCGGAATTGGGCCATGATATTGACGTAACTATGGGGGGACAGCGTCTCGGCAATGAACCTCATGACATCTTCCGTCCCTGCCAAGCCATGGGGCATGACCAGGTGACGGATGAGAAGGCCTCGCTCCGCTACCCCGTGGGAGTCAATCTTCAGGTCCCCGACTTGACGATGCATCTCTCTCAGGACGGATTTAACCACGTCTGGATAGTCCGGAGCATTGCAGAATCTCCCTGCCACCTCTGAGGAGAAGAATTTCATGTCAGGCATGTAAATGTCGATTATACCATCGAGAAGCCTGATCACCTCCAGTGACTCGTACCCTCCGCAGTTGTAAACCAGAGGAACCCGAAGGCCGAGTTGGATGGCTTGGGGCAAGGCCGCCACAATCTGCGGCACATAATGGGTTGGCGTGACAAAGTTGATGTTATGACAGCCGATCTCTTGCAATTTGACCATGTGTCGAGCCATCTGGTCAATTGTGACCCTCTGTCCCCTCTCCAGATGACTGATTTCATAATTCTGGCAGAAGACACAATGGAGATTGCAATGGGTCAAAAAAATGGTACCCGAACCGTGATGGCCCACCAGAGGAGGCTCTTCCCCGTAATGGGGAAAAACACTGGAGATCGTCAGGTCGGCTCCCGCCCGGCAGTCCCCCTTCTCACCGTTGAGGCGATTGACTCGGCACTGACGGGGGCAGAGCATACAGGATGTGAGGATCTGGTGCAAGGTTTCAGTCCTGTTTTGCAGTTCCCCCGTTTCATGAAGACTGAGGTATGCGGGAACAAAGGCCATCAGCCTTCCCCTCGCCTATTGACTCGGCTTCGAGGCCACCAGGCCAGAGTTGTCTTTCGGTTTCCCCTTGAATTCTATCAATTCATGGTCTATCTTAAATTACCACTTTGTCTTTCTCTAATCAAACACCCATGATCGTCAGTGTCAGTCGAAGGACGGACATTCCTGCCTTCTACGGTGAATGGTTCATGAACCGCCTCAGGGATGGATTCGTCCTTGTTCGGAACCCCTTCCGTCCCGACCAGGTTTATCGACTCGGTCTGGACCCTGTCAGCGTCGATGCATTCGTTTTTTGGACGCGGAACGCCGAGCCCTTGATTCCCCATCTCGACGAACTGGATCGTATGGGATATCCCTATTACTTTCACTATACCTTGGTTCATTATCCCAGAGTCTTTGAAGCGTCCTCTTCCTCCTTGTCCAAGAAAATCGAGGGGTTCAGGAAGCTCAGCGAGCGGGTGGGGCCGGAGAGAATCGTCTGGCGATATGATCCGATTGTTCTGAGTGACCGGACGGATCCGAGGTATCATCAAGACCATTTTGAAGAGATTGCCAAGGCTTTAAGGGGACTTACCCATCGGAGCATCGTCAGCTTTCTCGATATCTATCGCAAGACACGAAAGGCATTGGATTTCCTCGAAAGAGAAAAAGACGTTAGGGTTGTCGATGTTCATCAAGACGAGGCCAGAATCCGTGAGATTTGTGCTTTTGTGGCAGAAGTCGGCAGAGATTGCGGATTGGAGGTTTTCAGCTGCGCTGAGGCATCCAGCCTGGAGGACCTTGGCATTCGCCATGGAAAGTGCATTGACGACGAACTACTCAACAGGCTTTTCGGACTGAACCTCTCCCTCGCAAGGGACAAGGGCCAGCGGAAGCTATGCCGGTGCGTGGAGAGCAAGGACATTGGAGCCTATGATACGTGTCCTTACGGATGCATTTACTGTTACGCCAACACGAATTCTAAGTTGGCTCAAAGGAATTTTAGGAAACACAACAAGCATGCGCCCCTATTGCTTTAAAGGGCTCTCATCCAAACCGGCCAAACAGAAAACGAGGAAATGCGGAGTCGAGTCCTTGAGGATTGCTGTCCGTTGCCTGTCGTCCGTGGTCCCTTGTGCCTTGTTCCTCGTACGCTTTCGGCAACTGACCCCTGACAACCGACAACGGATATCAGGAATAGACCCGATTCCCCTATTAAGCGAACAGAGGTCTTCGATCCGATCAAAGGAAGGGATGATTGATCATGAAAACGCTCATTTCACTCTTGATTCTTCTTGCTTTCTCCGTCTTCCCCACCCTGACCAAAGGAGATGATACCCGTGGATCCCTGTGGACACACAATGCCAAGACACCCAACGGCCGGAGCTATCTGAATGGCTTTGTTCGGGGATACATAGACGGGAAGAAATGGGGCCTCGAAATGATGGAGGGGATCCTGCCCCATACCCGGTTCGATGCGGCTTCCCGAATTGATAAAAAGCAGATTGAATCGAAGCTCTTCATGGAGGCGATGTACTACGGCCGGGCCCTGGAGGAAGAAAACCTGGAAAAGACCGTTGATCAGGTAACCCAATGGTATCGTGATCCCCAAAACCGGAGAATCAGTTGGAGCAAGCTCGTAGAGCTCGCCATTGGGAAGGTCAACGGTGTTCACACGAACTATGTCAGGCACCAACTCAGATGGCTGAGTGATGTCTCGATCCACAGACGAATCGACTGGTTTCACACGATCGATCCTGCCACAGGGAAGGGAAGGATAAACTACTACGATCAAACCGGAAAGATCATCAGGGCGCACGTGGTGAGGTAGCCTCACACCGGGTTCTTGAGAACGGAGTCGGAGGGGTCTTTCTGATTCCCTCTCATGCGCTTTCGCAACCGCTCCGAGGATATTCGGTTCAAGTAGAAACTCAGACTGGGAATCGACTCCATCAGGGCGTGGAAATCTTTCTCTTTCAACTGAAGCAGTTCTGCATTTTCCGAGGTAATCTCGACCGTGGCCGTGCGAGGGATTCTCCTGAAAAGAGCGATTTCTCCAAAGACATCCCCAGGCCCCATTTTCGCGACGATTCTTTCACCCCCCTGTCTGTCTTTCACCAAGACGGTGGCCTCTCCCGAGGCGAGGACAAAGAAGGCATCCCCTCTCTCTTCTTGTTCAATAACCCGATCCCCCTTTTGACGCGTGCATTTCGTAAAACAGATGGACAGCCTGGCAAGTTGATCGGCAGAGAGACCGCTGAGAAAGGTCAGTTGAGACAAAATGGGCCTGACACTGAGAACCCTTTCCAGCCGTTTGGTAACGATAGGTTCTTCTCGGACCAGTTCGAGAAATCTCTCCTTCTCCAAGACCAGGACCGATCCTTCAGATATGGCCTGGACGGTGGCATTTCGGGGTTCGTTTCTCAGAAGGGAGATCTCCCCGAAATAGTCTCCTTTGCCCAGGACTGCTTTGATGGAGTCATCGACCACAACCTTCGCCTTTCCATGGGTAATCAGGTAGAAGCGGTCCCCCTCTTCTCCCCTGCTGATTATCTTCTGTCCGGTCTTGAAGGGGAGTAAGAGTGAGCCCTCTGCAATGCGGGTCAGCGTTTTCGTCGTGAGGCTTTCGAAGATCGAGTTCGAGGCGAGGAATTTAACCCTGTCCAGGGGGGATCTGGTCGAAGGAATCAGTTCGACGGTTTCGCCCTCCTGGGCGACTCTGAACCCCTTCAGATGCCACGATACATCTCCGGTGTGGACCAGAATCAGCCTTTCCCTGACTCCTTCGGGAAGGCGCTGGAATTCTTCGAAGGGGGTGTGGATTTTTTCTTGGCCAGCCTCATGAATGAACAGGTCGGCATCGAGCCCGAAGTGGAACAGCTCGTTCAGCCTCTTCTTGTCAATGATGTTCAGGTGATACATCGTTTCGATTTTGCTGTGGTCGAGGCACGTATCTGCAGAGTAGGCGATCTTAGATAGAGTTTTCGATCTCGTGTCGTGGAAAACAGCCTCGAAACGGATGGTTGGTATTGAGTGGAAAGCCGAGGATACCACAATGTGGGCCCTACCCAGCTTGAACGAATCCCCGGGATTGATTTCCACGAAGTCAACGTATTCCCGAATGCTACATCCTGCCAACGCCTTCGCCTTGCGCAGAAAACTCTCGAAGATCACTCGGGACGTCAAGAGGCGAACCCTTCGCTGGTGAAGGACGGCCCTGATCATCCCGGCATCGTGGTCGGCATGGCAATGCGTGAGCAAGACCGACGGAACATCTGCCTCGTCGATTCCCAGCCTGTTGAGCTCGGCCCATGGGTCCATCACGGGATCCACAAGGATCCCCTTGCCGTCGATCCACAAAACGAAACTGGTGGTGCGACGAAATGGACTGAACCCGCTCCCTGAACCCACAAAACTCACACCAAAAGCAGGCGGTTCCAGGGGTTTTTCCTTAAAGAGATCGGGGGGGTGAGTCGGGAGCGTAAACGTTGTGGTATCGACCTCTCCGAGCAGGATGCCCTCTTCCCAGATTTTGAAACAGCCCTTTCGGGTGGCCTTAATGGTGACGCCATCGATCACCACATTCCTTTGATCGGATCTGAAAGGGAGAAAGGTGACCAGATCGCTCAACTTCAAGGATTTCCCATCCTTGGTCCCCCGCCTGAGAAACTCCCTTTCCTCCTCGCCCTCTTGCGCCTCACGGGGCCCAAAGAATGACTCTTCAAGAATCGTTCGGACTCGACGGAGTTGCTCTCTGGTTCCGATAAGGGTCGCTTTCGTCTGTTGTTGGAAATAGTTACCATAAATCGGAAACTCGGGTTCAACGTTGAGGGTGTTATGGATAAGAAAGTCTCTCGGTAGGACCACTACGGAAGGTATGGGTTTGCCTCGACCAATGAACCACTTAATGATTTCGGGAGGACACCCAATAAGGATCTCCCCGAGCCTTCGGGTGGAAACGGTAACGCAGTTGGATTGGAGCGGTGTGATAGGGTTAATCATCTTCATACTATCCATTATAATACATCGAAAGGCTGTTGCCAAAACTTAAGTTCCTCTGACAGGGCGCCACGATGTTCTTTGGGAACAAATCTCGCCGCAAGGCCAGGGCATTTGCCCTCCTTGTCCGGGGAATGGAATTCCCCATTCCATAGGGTCAAGATTCTTTCACTCATCATCAGGCACCCGCAGTTTCAGATTTTCCCTTTGACAAAAGCCGGGGGGATGGGATAAAGGTGACAATGGAATACGCCAAGACAATGCCATGTCGATGGGGACAGATGATCGAGGAACGCAGAGAAGTCGAGAAGAAAGGTTTTGCCCAGGTGGCGGTTGGCCTCCCCATCTGGAGGACGTTTACCTATCGCGTCCCCAGGGAGTTCGAAGACCAGATTGGGGTCGGGAAAAGGGTCTTAATCCCCTTCCGAAGACGGAAGGTCACTGGATACGTTCTCGCCTTTCCATCACCGGTCCCCCATGACATCGATCCAGAGAGGATAAAGGAGGTCATCGATGTGCTGGATGAGATCGCCCTTTTTGATGAGTCCATGCTCCGGTTTTTCAGGTGGATCGCCAATTACTACGTCCATCCTCTCGGCGAGGTCATCAAAACCGGCTTGCCTCCGGGTCTGACCGTTGAAACCTCTCGGATCCTGAAGATCACACCTCGAGGCGAGACCCGGCTGTGGGACTTCCCCTCCGGGTGTGTGGAGCGCCGTCTTCTCCAGATTCTTGTTCAAGAAGGGGAAACCAGCGTTGATGTCCTCTCTCGACGTCTGAAAATCGAGAATCTTCACGCCCGAATCTTCTCCTTGAAGAAGAACGGCCTTCTCGACGAGGAACTTCGGCTAAGAAAAGGGCGAATCAAAGGGAAGGTCGAGACGTTTATCGTCTTTCACGGAGAGGAGGGCCTGGAGGGAAAACCCCGGCTAACCCCCAAGGAGTCTGAAATCCTGAGATTCATCCAAACAAGAGGCCGGGTGCCTCGTAAGGATGTTCAGGCAGAATTCTCTGGAGGCTCCTTCTATCTCAGGCGTCTGGTCAAAAAGGGACTTGTTACCCTCGACTTTGAGGAGGTATATCGCGATCCCTTCGAAGGTGAGAGTTTCGGCTCTGACAGGGAACGCGTTCTCACCCGTGATCAAGAAGAAGCCTTGTCTGAAATCGAACGGTCGATCGCCACCGGCGGGTATTGTCCCTTCCTCCTTCACGGAGTCACGGGTAGTGGCAAGACAGAGGTGTACCTCAGGGCGATCCAGGGAGTGATCGAGCAGGGAAGGGAGGCCATTGTCCTGGTACCCGAGATTTCACTGACCCCCCAGTTGATCTCCCGGTTCAAGCGACGCTTCAGAAGAGGCATTGCCGTGCTTCACAGCGGGCTCTCTCATGGCGAACGATACGACCAGTGGCGCCAGATTCTGAAAGGGGAGGTTTCCATTGCAATCGGTGTCCGCTCGGCAATCTTTGCTCCCTTCAAACGGCTTGGCATCATCATTGTAGACGAGGAGCATGAGACGAGTTTCAAACAGGAAGAAAAGCTCAAGTACAATGCAAGAGACCTCGCTATCATGAGGGCTAAACTGCAGGGCGCCCTTCTGATCTTGGGTTCTGCAACCCCATCGGTGGAATCCTTTTTCAATGCCCAGATACGAAAGTTCCGCGCCTTGAGGCTTCCCGAGAGGGTCGAGTCCAAGCCGCTTCCCACCGTGGAGATCGTGGACATCCGTCTGGAACGGGGTGATTCGAGGTATCGGATCTTCTCAGAGAGGCTGAAAGAGGCCCTCCTTCTCAATGTTGAGAGAGGGGAGCAGAGCCTTCTTTTCCTCAACCGGCGGGGGTTTGCCAGTTTCATTCTCTGCCGCGATTGCGGATGGACCTTTCAGTGTCCCAATTGCAGCGTAACCCTGACCCACCATGCGGTAGGCCGGGTCCTACAGTGTCATCATTGCGGATTTACGATCCCCCTGCCTTCACGATGTCCGTGTTGTAAGGGCTACAACCTCCATCCCTTGGGGATCGGGACGCAACGGATTGAGGATGAGATTCTCAGACTTGTTCCGTCCGCCCGAGTCGCCCGCATGGATCGGGACACGACCACCCGGAAGGGAGCTTATGGGAAAATCGTGCGCGCCATGGAATCAGGCAAGATCGATATCCTTATTGGAACACAAATGATCGTGAAGGGACACGACTTCCCCAACATCACTCTCGTGGGAATCATCTGTGCCGACACGGTTCTCAATTTCCCAGATTTCAGATCCACCGAGAGAACCTTCCAGCTCCTCACTCAGGCGGCCGGTCGAGCGGGAAGGGGAGACCAGGTGGGCAGGGTCATCATCCAAACCTATCACCCCGATCATTACTGCATCCAGAAGGCAAAGGACCACGATTTTCTCGCCTTCTATCAGGAAGAGATCCGACACCGGGAGGAATTGCGATATCCTCCCTTTTCCCGTCTCGCCAATCTCAGGGTCTCTGGAAACAACAACGACGTGACCCAGGACTTTGCCAGGCGCCTCGGGACCGTCGGCGGACAGATCAGGAGGAAGCGGAGGATTTACCGGAACCACCTCGAGCTGCTCGGCCCCTGCAGTGCTCCCCTTGCCAGAATAAAGGGCAAGCATCGGTGGCAGTATCTCGTGAAAAGTAACCGCACCGAGAGCCTTCACCGGTTCATCGCCGAATTGCTTGAGAGAATGGAAAAGGAAGCCATCGGTGTCCACCTCGAAGTGGATGTCGATCCGATGAATCTGATGTAGAGGTCCCGTTGTGCCGCTTCTTTTGTCAAATAGAGTCAAATGGTGTAAATCAACGTAAGATGCTGTAAAAATTGAATTTTCTACTTGACTTGTTCGGGGCTATCTGCTAGAAAAAAGCTGCTCATTGTTTCCCTTTCCCTTCTTGGAAAACACGGGAATAAGGGGAACCTTCATGGGGGGCCCACCCGAAGAATCCGTACAGCCTGCATTCGGAAGTGTTAATGGCCGAAGAATCCGGACAAAGGGAATCTCTTCCTGGTCCAGTCCATCACCCGTTACGGGCGAGGCTGGTGGGGACCGGAAAAGGATCGATCACCCATCGGGGAACAACAATGGCGAAGCCGTTGACATCAATACAGATGTGGAGTAAGAATGGGGATCACCTTCAAACAGAGAAAGGATAGGAGAGCCTGTGGGCAGGTATAAACCCGGGGTTGACCGGAGAAGATGCGATCGCATTTCGGTTGATTATCCACTTTCGTACACGCCAAAATGCAGCGGTGAGATCTCCGCGGGGATAGCGGTGAACCTCAGCGAAGGCGGCCTTCTGGGTTGCCTTTTTGACCGGATAAGTGTCGGAACGATACTGGATCTGGAGATGTTTTACACATTTGGACTCCAGTTTACATCCCTGAACGTTGAAGGGAGAATTATTTGGAAGGACATCTGGGAGACGGCCGAGGCGATTGAATACCAGTACGGCATCGAATTCTTGAGAATGGATGGAATGGAAAAGGCCAAGCTTTTTGAGCTCCTTGCCTCCCTGTAGTCCGGCCGATTGTCATCCTTCCAAAGGATCTTCCACTACTCATCAGAAATCAATCATGATGAGAGAGAAGCCTGATCCTACTTGCCGGAACTGCCCTTGGTGAATCCATGGGTGCCGATGAGTTCTCCGAGATTCCAGTACTCCCCGGCACCCGGACAGTATGCGAAGGGGCGGACTTTCTGAATACTGACCGATTCACCCTGCCCGAGGACCTTTTCGTCCACATGGAGAGCCACGATTTCTCCGATAAAGAGATCGTGACTTCCGAGATTGAGAATCTGTCTCACCGCGCACTCCAGGTTGACCGGGCACTCTTGAATGAGGGGAGCATCGAGTTTCTCGGCTGGAACCGCAGTGAGGCCCGTGGCTTCGAACTTGTCAACGTTTCTCCCCGAAGTAACACCGCAGAAATCGGTTGCTTTCAGCAGCTCTTCAGAAGGAACATTGACAACAAACTGCCTCGATGCTTTGATGATTCCATGGGAAAATCGGGAGGGGCGGATCCCAATTCCGATCATAGGTGGCTCTGAATTGACAACGCCGACCCATGCCAGGGTGATGATGTTGGCTCTGCCTGCGCGGTCCTGACAGGTGACCATGACTGGAGGAGTGGGAAATAGGGTCGTCGTCGGTTTAAGTTCCCTTTTTGCCATGTCTCGGTATTCCCTCCGGGTTATGGGTGGCTCTGAGAGCCAGGCTTACGCCTGTTTCCAGAGTACTTCTTTCCCCTCTGGCCCGTCAAGTCCTTTGGGGATACCTGTCATTCTTCTGTTTATCAGGATGTCAGCCTTTCACAATCATCGTGAAAGACCTCCGATCCACGCCAGTCGCAAATTTTTTTGTTCAATATTCATTTTTTTGTTGAATTAAAGGCAATCTGCTGGTATAGGAATTAATAAATCCCATATTACCCAGACAAAGGAGGGGCAAATATGACGAAAGAGCAACTGATTGCAGCAGTGGCCAAAGAGGCCAAAGTCACGAAGGTTGCAGCTGCCAAGGCCATCGACTCCATCACCGACAACATCACCAAGGAGTTGAAAAAAGGTGGCCGAATCTCTCTTACCGGATTCGGCACGTTCACCGTGGCTAAACGGAAAGCGAGGACGGGAAGAAATCCAAGGACCGGTGAAACCATCAGAATCCCAGCAACCAAAACAGCAAAATTCAAGCCCGGCAGCGCGCTGAAGCAAGCGGTCAAATAGGATTTGACCCCTGAGGTCCTCTTCTCTTCGGGGCCGGCACAAAGTCGGCCTCGAAGAGATGCAACGAAATCGATCATTGAGGATCGTCCTTATCTCCAGGCCTTTCTGGAATTCCGGCTTTTGTCCTTCAATGCACGAGGAGCCCTGGTAAGGGAGAGTCTCACCATGGAGTGCCTCCTCAAGAAAGGCTGAAGAGGGCCTTTGTCTCGACCCCTGGTGTGGACGACGGGTTATTTTTGCCCCCCCTGATCTCTCTCATTCCTCTTCCGTGAGGGTGGGTCTTCTCGGACCCACACGCTTTTCACCGTTTCATCAGGCCTCAAGGGCTATGGCAAGCCTTCGGGGGAATCCCTTTTGAGATAGTCTAGGGGTCTCCTTGGACAAACTTCAGGCGCGCATGGAACTCTCAAAACGAAGGCCCTTTAAGGAGTACGAAACATTCGTCCCAGAGATCGGTGCCTTCTATGACACCCTGCGTAGACCCCTGCGTCGGTGTCTGCGTGTCAATACCCTGAGAATCACTCCTCTCGAATTGACGGCGATACTGCGGGCTCAGGGATATCGGGTAAGACCAACCCCTTTCGCCGATTATCTTCTCGAACACGACGGCCTTGAGAACCCGGGGTCTAGTTTGGAAGCGACTCTCGGGTATTTCCTTTCTCAAGCCCTTACCTCGGCCCTCGCGGTCATGGCCCTTGGCCCAAGACCGGATGAGTTTGTCTTTGATCTCTGCGCCGCACCGGGTTGCAAGACCACTCACATGGCTCAACTCATGAAGAACCGCGGATTGATTATTGCCAATGACAGCAGAGAAAAGCGGCTTCGGGCGTTGGAATACAACATGAAGAGACTAGGAACGACCAATGTCGTCACGACCTCATACAGGGGACAGAATTTCCCGCTTCGCTGGCGATTCGACCGGGTGCTGGCCGATGTCCCGTGTAGCAGTGAGGGCACGGCGCGATTTTCCTCATCTCCGGTTTGTTCGATGAGGAGACAGGGACAAAGCTTCCTCGTCAAAATCCAGCGCGACCTGATCGTCCGTGCATTCGATCTCCTCAGAGATCAAGGGGTTCTTCTGTACTCTACCTGTACCTATAACCCGGATGAAAATGAAGGAGTGGTTCAGTACCTTCTCGAGAATCGACCGGCTGAGATCCTGCCTATCGACCTCTCAGCTCCACACGCCCCCGGATTACTCCAATGGAAGGATAGAAGCTATGATCGACAGATGGAGCGGTGCTGGCGAATCTACCCTCACCAGCTCAACTCTGTGGGATTCTTTCTTGCCAGAATTGGTCGAGGATCCCCTCAGAAGTGAACTCTTGGGTTACTTCGAGAACCGTTTCGGGATCGGGGTGGGTGTGTTTGACGGTTTCATCCTGTTGGAACGTCCTCAGGCTTATTGGCTTCTCACGTCTTCCCCACACCTCCGAAAGCTCGGGCATCTCCGGATCCAAACGGCAGGGATTCCGGCACTCCGCAAGACGAAGCAGCACCTCAAGCCCACCACGGCAGCCATACAGGTATTTGGACACAAGGCGACCAAGAATACGGTGAATCTTGACAGGCAACAACTCGCCCAGTTGCTCGAACACCATGAAATATCCCCACCCCTATCGATTTCTCCCGGGTATGTCATCCTTGCCCATTACCGGCACATCCTCGGTTGTGGCCTCCACACGGGGAGGAGGCTCCTGAGTCAGATCCCTCGGAGCTATGCTCCTCGTCAGTGAAAGTCGACTCCTCCCAAAAAAAACTAGTCCCCCTCTCTGTGGATATCTTTGTTGAAATCCTGTGGAATAAGCGTCCAATCATTTGACCTCAAATTCCAATTTTTTTTCCACAAATCTACTATATGTTGTAGCCCTTGCAATTTTGGATACATTATATTGTATTTTTTCCTTGACACACCTCTCACGGTCGTCTAGTATAAGAGGAGAAACGGGGGGCTGTTAGGAGGAGAACCATGGAAGAAGAGAGCATCCTCGTTGTCGAAGACGAGGATCATTTCTCCCAATTACTCAGGGATTTGCTTGAGTTTAAAGGATATCAGAACATCCAGATTGCCAACAATGGTCATGAAGCCGTTGAAAAATATAAGGAAAGCAGGCCTACTATTGTCTTTATGGATCTCGAAATGCCTGTCATGAATGGGTATGACTCAAGCAGGGAAATCAAAGAATTCGATCCAGGTGCCCATATTGTCCTGATCACTGCCAATCCCCAGAACCCGTTCGCTCAAAAGACCCTTGAGGAAGGCTACGCCACCCAGGTCCTTTACAAGCCCTTCAGATTCGATGAATTTCTCGAAATCATCGAGAAATCCCATGCTCCGGTCTCTCCTCTTCACTAGAATCTGAAATTTCTGCGGTTTTCGCCCTAAAGGTTGAGAAACACCCAGCCGATATAGTTTATAGGACATGTGGGCAAAGCCCCGGGCGAGGAGAAACCATGGAACGGAAAATTATGACTGTAGAAGACGCGGCAAGTTACTTGCAGATCAGCAAGAGATCGGTTTACAAACTCATCAAGGAAGGAAAACTGCCTGCCACACGGATTCTGAACAAGTATCGTTTGGACCGAGATACCATCCACTCCCTGGTCAGGGGGAATGGTAATCGAAAATAGGCCGTCACCAACATCTTCTGATCCTCATCCTACAAGCTCTTGGCAATCTGCTCGTACATCTCCTCCAATCGATGAAAGAGGGTTTCAACCTCCTCCCAGGGGGTGTGGTCTTCTAGATATTGGATCGTCTCTCCCAACTCGGAAATGTGAGGGAGCCCGTAGGATCCGCCGCTTCCCTTTAACCGATGCCCCAGTTCTCGGATTCCATCTAGGTCTCTCCGGGCCAAGAGAGACTTGAAAGCATCAGATTCTTCCTTCAGATAGTCAAGGTATAGAGATCTGAGCTCAAGAACCTCCGACCGATCAAAGGGCTCATTGGAAAACCCTTCACCACGAGTCGAATCCCTTGCCATTGTCTCCCTTCCTTTCAGAAAACGAGATCGTTGACTTGACTGATAAATTTGTTGGGGTCGATGACCGGTTTTGATATGTATCCGTCGGCTCCTGATTCCCTCAGAAATGCTTCCTGTTCCCCTTTCATGGCATGGGCCGTTGCAAGAAGGATTGGAATCACCCTGGAGGATTCATCTTTCTTAATGAGTCGGGACAGGGTAATGCCATCCACCCGCTCACCCTTGTAAAAGCTGTTGCAGAGGGAGACGTCCATGACGATCATATCAATCGAGCCCTGCCTTGTGAGGCGCAGGATCTCGTCGACATCCTCGGTCACAATAACGTCGAAGTTCCCTCGTCTTTTCAGGGTAAGCTCGAAAAACTTCGCATTCATCGGATCATCTTCAACAACCATAATCTTCTTTCTCATGTCCAGCTCCTCAAATGAGCATCTCCGGCAAAAATGGGAATCCTACGAATCAGAGGCAGGCCTTTTCCCCGAGAGTCCTGGCTCCGCCCGCCCCCTCCTTGTAGATGGGAAGGGTAAAAAAAATCTGGCAGCCCTTTCCCTCCCCTGCACTCTCAAGTCGTATGCTCCCTCCCATCATTTCGACGAGATTCTTGCTAATGACCAGGCCCAAGCCGGTTCCTTTCTGTTTCCTCGTATGGTCTCGGTCAGTTTGGACAAATCGTTGAAATAACAGCTTTCGCTCCTCTCGTGGCACGCCGACCCCGGTGTCTTTGATTTCTATCGTAACAAAGTCAGAACTGTTGCGACGGACCTTGACGTCAATTCCGCCGTTCTCGGTGAATTTGATGGCATTCCCCAGGAGATTATTCAGAACCTGCCAGACTTTTCCCCTGTCGGCATACACGGGAGGCACGTCATCGGATTCGTATCTGAAGTAGAGGTTTTTTTCTCTTGCCTGGATCGAGAATAGACTTGAGACCTCATCCAAAATATCTTCCAGTTTGAGCTTTTCCAAGATAATGTCTAGCTTCCCCGCTTCTATTTTCGCTAGATCGAGCATGTTGTTGATCAGGAAGAGGAGGTTCTTCGAACTGTTGAGGGCATCCCTGAGAAGGGCCTTCTCCTCCTCCCTATTCTCACACAGATCGTCCAGAACGAGCCCGAGAAACCCCATGATGGAGTTGAGAGGGGTTCGAAGCTCGTGGGAGACTGTGGCAAGAAAGGCGCTTTTCATTTTGTCCGCTTTTTCCAATTCCGAGTTGGTCTTCAGGATCTTCTGGTTCTGCTTCTCAATGACATCCTTGGCTGCTTCGATTTCAACAAGGGCCAGTAAGAGCTCGTGAGCTTGTTCCTCCAGTCGATCCTTGGTCTGTTGGAGATCTTCAAGGTACTGTTGAAGGGCAAGGTTTTTCTCCTTGAGTTCTCTCCTAAGCCTCCTCTCCCGGACGACCCTGTTGATCTTCGCCTCAACGTCCTCAAGGTTGATGGGCTTCGGGATGATGTCACTCGCCCCTGCAATAACGACGTCGCTGAAGCTGTATTCCGTGCTGAATCCGGTTATCATGATAACGTCCAGGTTTTGGTACGCTTTCTTTGCCTCCTTCAGCAATTGCATGCCATCCATCCCCGGCATCTTTATATCGGTAATCATCAGCCCGACGGGCTCCTCCCGTAGGAGTCGAAGAGCCTCCTCACCGTTCTCTGCCGTTTTGCACGTGAACCCGAAGAGCTCTACGGTTTCCGTGAGGACGTCCCGAATTCCTTCGTCATCATCGACAATGAGAACAACACCCTGACCGTTTTCTCCTCGACTTGTTGAGTCGTTTTCCGAGATGGTCTCAGGGGAAAGCGCTTTCATGGAAGGGGACCCCTCCTATGACCGGTTCCAGATATATCATCGGGATCTTTGACGTTAAACTTTAGGGACGACCGCTTCAGATGGGCCGGTCTGGGGAGCTTTTCTCTGGACGGGTTTCTAAGTCTACAGCAAGAGCCAGATTCGGAACGTTGAGACCACGGTCAACGCTGCAGACCGACACAGGGTAATCTTTCCGACTCCCATCGATCTGACGGGAATCGCCCGGATCTCGAAATCAACGGTCCGGGCGCATTGGGGATAGAGGCAGGCCTCCTCACCAATCCTCGAGGAGGCTGTGACGAGAAAAGCCGAGGGTCCGACGGAAGGTCCTCAAGAGTCGGAGTCCTGTGGGAACACGCCCGCGTGGGGTTTCCATCTGCGAAGGGCTGCCCACTCAGGGGAGACAGAGAGCAACATAAAACGAGGGACGGCGGGGTTTTCCCGGGTAAGACTTTAGGGAGACCCCACCGTGGGGATGGAGTCTCCGCCTGGAGAAGACGGGTATCTCGGTCTGATCCTTAAATCCTGTGGATTTCTGTCGATCCCCATAAGAACCAACAAAAACAACGCCCCTAAAAGACACAGAATCAGGAGAACTCCCGATAGGAAGAGCGGCATAATCCAAAGAAACGCCCATGGGCAAGACATTTCATCCCCGAGTTTTGGCTTTGTCCCCTTTGTTCTGGGTTCCAGGGCTTTTCCAGCAGCAGGCTATCCCCTCGGGTTGACTTTTTCGGTCCCCCTTCAACATGCCCGGCTGGCCCAACTCCAGAGGTAAACTCCCCATCTTCCCCGGAGACCATGCCCAGCCTCTCGAGCCCATGATCCAATCGATCAAAAGGAGGACTTTCGGTTGCTCGCCTCAGAGCCATTGTATAGGGCGTCAAAGGATTTTTGGGGGCGGGGAAATCCCCGCCCCCCCCGTAGGACACCTTCTGACTGACAACAGGGTCACCCATCCCTGTCGAGGGCGTCCTGAAAACTCACGATGAGAAGCCGTAGGGGTTCAAGAAACCCCTTTGAATGGTTCCTTCCTCTAGACTCTATTTGCGGGGGTACTGGTCTCCTGCAATCTCAATCACCATGGGTTGAGAACTCATGACCTGGGGAAGGTACTGGTACATGGCCTTCGCTTCGATGGTCAGCTTTCTCTTCCAGTCCTTAATCAAATCGGGATAGGGGATTGAAAAAGAAAAGGGGACCTCTTTGACCTCTTTCGGGGCAATCCGATTGTCATAGTAGACGCGGGACGCCTTGAGCATGATTTCGTGATCCTTTGTCAGCATCTGCTTCTGGTCATCAATCAAGACCTTCTCAAATGCCCTCTCTCTTTCCAGGTTAAGCCGTCCTGTATAGTCCTTGACAGCGACTCTCAAAACAAGCCGTCTTGACGGCGTTCCGGTCGGGATCTTATGACCAGAATTGACATTGGCCACATGAACCGTGACAGAAAGGGTACCCCTATCCTCGGTCACCTTCTTGATTTCAACCTTCACAGCGGAGCGAATCTGCTCGACAGAATGTCCCCCCGCCAGATTGTGGAGGTTAACTTGGCGCTTTGAGCGGCTAACTTCCTCCGAAACAATCCTCTTCTCCGGCGTGACGGGCATGTGACAGTCCTGGCACTGGATACCCTCCGCGGCGTAGGGACTCTCCTTCCACTCCTGGTAGGTCCCGATGATCACAACCCCGTTCGGACCGACGAATTGATGGCAGCCGCCGCACAGGGTTGATTCTTTGAAGAAGGGTTTTTTCTGCGTGTCATGGACAGGCGATTCGGAATCGATAAAGGGTCCCGTCTTCGTCTTACCCGGACGGCTGAGGAGAGGAGAATCTCGACGGGTCAGGTCGACTTCCTGAACGGTGTGGCAAAAATCGCAGGTCACACCGGCTCCGAGGATATCTGTTTTCACATCAAAGTCCTTGGGAATTCGGCTCGTGGGGTCATGGCACTGGAGGCAGAAAGCGGTAGCCTCCCCTTTGGTTTCAAAGAAGGCCTGGAGAAAGCTCGTCTGAAAAATCGGATCATCGTAAGCCTGGGCATGCATCCCGTTTGCCCACATGTTATGAATGTCGGCATGGCATGCGGCACAAACCGTGGAAGGCTCATATGGCGAGTCCCCCTCCGCTGCCAGTCCGCCCTCTGTTACAAGGAGCCAGATTCCCACCCACATGCCGATGAAAACCAGGTAACCTATGTTTCTCTTATGTCTCATAATTCCCTCCCCGTACGGTCTGCACTCAATCTCTCAAACCTTGGTTCCTTTCGGCCTGGAACAGGAGAAAATAGGCAGAAAGGTCGACTATCTATCTCCTCTCTGCTAAGCCTTTCTGGCCAGATCGGCATGGATCTCCTTGGGAATATGGGGGTTGTGGCAATTGCCGCATGATTGCCTTGCGTTCCTGTTGGCGATCTCTCCCCCTTTTTCGGCCTCGGCGCCCATCATCATAGCCTGGTACTTTTCTCCTGGGCCGTGGCAGGCCTCACAGCCCACGTTCCGCTCCACAAACTTCTTGCTCTCCGGGTTGTAGCCCGTGGCGTGGCAGGAGTAGCATTTCTCTTTGTCAGGATCGTCCTTTACCCTGAGGTAGGCCATGGTCGTCATGGGGGAGTCCTTCCATGTATTGATGTACTCCTCATTCATCCCTTCGTGGCAGTCGAGACAGTCCTGAGATCCAACGTAGGCGACTTCTTCCCCTTTCACCTTTTGGGCCAGAGCCTCTCCCAAAACGGGGGCTGTCTTCTCCCAATCCCGGATAAAGGCCACGAGATTCTCCATCTGTTCCCGGGTAAGAGGGCCTCCTTCGGCGTCACCCAGAGGGGCCATCCCGGTTTGGGGGATCCCCCGTTCAATCATCTTGTACATCACCTCATCTTCCACCTCTTCCAGGAATCGTTTCGAGTTTAAAGGGGAAACCCCCGGCCCCCCCCCCCCATCTTTCCCATGACAATCGGCACAATGGGTCAAGTATAGCGGCCTTCCTCTATCCACCTCCTCCGATTCCATCTTTTCGGCTGTAGCCTTTAGCCGAGAGGGCTCAAAAACCCAGTATATGGTCAAAAATACGGCAATGGCTAAAGTGAGCACAAAACACCACGTAATCTGTCTCTCCATGATTCCTCTCTCTATGCCGATACGAGTTGAGACCGATGAAATTCCTCTCTGTGAATGGCCTTGGTCATGTCCACTAAAACCTTATCCTCAACAATCTTGATTGGATAGATATCCAATGGCCTGGGGGGTGGACCCTCCAAAACCTCCCCAAGGGCGTTGAATTTGGCACCATGACAGGGACATTCAAATATCTCTTTTGGCTCAGTCCACCGAACGACACAGCGAAGATGGGTGCATATCGCCGACATCGCCAACAACCCTTTCTCGGTCCGGTTGACGAAGACCTTTTCCTTCCTGAAAAGGACGACCTTTCCCACTTGAAAATCGTCGACTTTTCCGGCGACCAGGAGTTTTTCGACCTGTCCCCCTCTGACTTTGGGCCACAGAAAGGCGAGGGTTCCACCAATCAGTTCTCCCACGACGATGGCGGCTGCAGCGATCCAGCCATAACCGATGATTTTTCTCCTGGAAATTCCTCTTTCTGCTTCAGCCATTCCTTCCCTCTTCCTATCCCATTATCTATTGACAAATACCCTTCTCACCGAGCCCCTATCCCCACGGCACGACAAAACTCCAGTTTTCCCCCCGGAACAAAGAGCCGATAACCGTCAGCAAGGTAGCCCCGAACACAAATAGCATAAAGAGGATGACCAGAATGGTTCTCCTGTCCCTTCTATCGATGTAGGGGATGAGGACGAGCCAGACGACGATGAGGCCTGGAATGATGACCCCCATCACGGCAGGGGGAGCCCAGGGGAAGTGTATGAGTTCCTGAATCCCTAGGAAGTACCATGGGGCTTTCCCTGGATTAGGCGTTATCAGGGGATTTGCCATTTCCTCCAAAGGAGCATTGACGAGCCAGGAAAAGACGAGGAGAGCCAACGTGACAGCCAGGATACACAGGGTCATCGGAACGATATAGAAGGGCCATGTGTCGACGAGGTCTTCGGGTTTCTTTTCCACCAGAGGCGATGTCCCCTCAACCAGTTCCATGAGTCCATAGGTCTTGTCTGGGGCCTTTTCAAAAACCCTCTCTGTTTTCTCCTCTGTTTCTTCGGCCATATCTGCTCACCTAACTCATAAGGGGTCAGAGATTCCCCCATCTTTCCGGATTCTCCAAAAATGGATCGCCATAAAGGCGCCCGCCAAAAGGGGCAGGACAACACAGTGCATGACGTAGAAGCGCAAGAGGGCGGGTTGCCCCACCTCGTCTGCCCCCAGCATAAAGAAGCGAACTTGTTCCCCAATCAGGGGCGTGTAGCCGGCAATAGTGGTACCGACGGTGATTCCCCAATAGGCCAATTGGTCCCACGGGAGGAGGTAACCGGTGTAACTCAGACCCAGGGTCAGGACCAAAAGGATGACTCCGACCACCCAGTTAAACTCCCTGGGGGGATGGTAGGAACGCGTGTAAAATACCCGGACCATATGGAGAAAGACCGTTATGATCATGGCATGGGCTGCCCATCGGTGGAGGTTCCTCAAAATCTGTCCGTTGTAGACTCCTATGGATAGAAATTTCATATCGTGATAGGCCCGTTCAACAGTCGGGGCGTAAAGGAACATCAAGAGGACCCCTGTGACGGTGAGAATGACGAAGAGCAGGAAGGAGATACCCCCTAGACAGTAAGTAAAGGTGAATCGAATCCCATGCCTTTTGATCTTCACCGGAAAGACATGGAGGAAGAAGTTGTTATACATCACCATCGATTTTTTCAATGGCGTGTCAGGCAGCCCGCTTCTGAAGATCGATTTGCAAAGCCTCGATTCCTTTAGCCTCTTGATCATCTATCCTCCGTAAGCCAGGCGGTGCTCCCATCCGGAAGCCTACAGTAGCTCCAAAGGCACTGTTTTTGGATTAACCCTCATAGAGGGTCCTTCCTCGATGAAACTGTTCCATCGAAATAGCTCCCGTGGGACATCTCTTGGCACAGAGGCCGCATTGGATACACATGGATTCGTCCTTGATCATGGCCGTGCCCAACTCCAACAACTCTCCCCTCTCCCTCCTTATCCTTTCGAGAGAAACCCCAAACAGGCACTCCATCAGTCGTTCGAGACGTTCATCCCCCTCGATCTCATCGAGCTTGACCATCCGGAAACAGTATCGGGGGCAGACGTCCACACACCCGCCACAGAGGATACATTTCTTCCGATCAAAGATCGTAAAGATATAGCATTGGAAACACCGTTTGGCTTCCTCTACGGCCTCTTCTTTGGAAAATCCCAGATCGACCTCCTCGTGAAGGGAATCCCTTCTTCCCGCAGGAAGGGTGGGCATTCTGTGCCTTGGGATCTTCTCCAGATCTCGCTCAAGGGAAACATCTCCCACGGGGGTAAAGAAAGCCTGCCTTTTCCGAGACTCCCTCTTCTGGGATAGGTGAAGATCGATGGAAACGGCTGCTCTCCTTCCATCTGCGATGACCTGAATCACATCCCTGGGACCGGTCACGAAATCCCCACCGGCGAAAATCCCTGGAATGTTGGTCTGAAAAGTGTCAGAATCAACCACCAACCGGGCCCACCTGGACATCTCAAGGCCGATCTCCTCCGGAAGAAACGAGATATCAGGGGATTGGCTCACAGCAGGGATGACCACATCACAGGGGATCGCAAATTCAGACCCCTCAACCGGGATGGGGCGTCTTCGACCCGAGTCGTCCGGCTCCCCTAGCCGGTTTCTGACACACCCGATACCGTTTACTCTTTTGCCGTCGTGGGAAAAAACCTCGATAGGAGAGGTGAGGTAGTTGATCTCGACCCCTTCAATCTCGGCCTCCTCGAGTTCCCTTTCATCCACTGGCATCTCTTCCCTCGTTCTCCTGTAGAAGAGATGAACCTTTTCCGCACCCAATCGAAGGGATGATCTCGCGGTATCAATGGCCGTGTTTCCACCGCCGATAACAGCGACCTGTTTCCCTATTTTGAGATCTTTCTCCTCTAGATTGACTTTGCGCATAAAAGTAACGCCGTGAATGACCCCCTCAAGTTCCTCACCTCGTATTCCCAGTTTTTCCGCCTTGTGAGCCCCGGCAGCGATGTAAACGGCGTCGTAATTCCTTCTCAGGTCCTCCAACTTCATCTCTTGTCCAATGGGCGTATGGGTATGAATTTCAACTCCCAGATACTTCAGCTCCTCAAAGGCTTCTTCCACAACCTGGCGGGGAAGACGGTAAGGAGGAATTCCCACATTGAGCATGCCCCCTTTGACCGGAAGAGACTCATAAACGGTCACGCGATATCCCATCCGGGCCAGATCGTTGGCAGCCGCAAGGCCCGAAGGTCCAGCCCCGATGATGGCAACTTTTTTGTCCTTTTTCTTTTTCCTTCGGATCTCATCCAACTCCGTCCTTTTTGTTGGCAGAACCCGGAAGTCAGCACTGGCGCGTTTCAAGGAGCAGATGGATATGGGACGGTCAAACCGAATGCCCCGTCGACACTTCTCCTCACAGGGGTGAACGCAGATACGTCCCAAAATGGCGGGAAAGAGGTTGTCCTCCCGGTTGATCTCAAAGGCCTTATCAAAATCCCCTCTCATGATCGTGGCGATATAGGCAGGAGCACGAGTGTTGACTGGACATGCATTCTCGCAGCCAATGTTCTCCTCAAACCATCGCTCGTCAGGAACCTCCACTCGAAACCGCTCTGAACGCATCTCCCTGTCCCTTCGCTTCAAGGTCTTTGGAGTCTAAAAACTCTGAAGAGGTTGGTCACTCCTTCTCTCGTCTCGTTGAGTCGGCTGAAATAGATTTGCGCCAATTGCCTCATGATCTCCAAGCCCAGTTTGGGATCTTCCTCGATCAGGCCTTTCAGGGCGTCAGCATCGATGGCCAGAACCCTCGTCTTTTCTAGGCATTTTGCCGTTACATTATACTGAAAAGACGTCATAAGGGAGGCTGTCCCGAATACATCCCCTTTTCTGGTCAGAGAAGACGTCATCAAATCGATATCTTCGAAGGCCTTGATCTTCAGGTTGACTGTCCCTTCCAGGAGCACGTACAGGTTTTTGGCCTCCTCGCCGTGTAAAAAGATATTCTCCTCCGCGTCGAACACCCTCTCCTGAGCGTGCTGGGCGATTCTCTCCAGTTGTGTTTCCGTCAGATCTCCAAACAGACCCGCTTCCTTCAAGATATCGACCTGAGTCATTTTTTTCCCCCGACCCAATCGTTATTCGGAATCCCCCTCCCCGGCGTTGAGATACTCCATCAAATCGACCATCTCTTTTCCGTTGATCTCCTGCCACTCGAGCCTCTGGGCCCTCATCTGGCCCACCATTTCGGGCCCGTGATTCCACATGACTTGGGCCATCATGATAGGGGAGATGTGCCCCTTGTACTTTTCCAGAGGCATCTTCTCGGGCCTCCTTCCTCTCCTGATGTCATGACAGAGGTTGCACTGTTTCTGCGCAAAGACCCTCTTTCCCCTCTGCTTATCCCCGGGCTCATCGAAGTACCGGACAGAGAAGAGATAGGCGATAAGGTCGGTCATCTCCTGGGCGGATAGGGATAGGTGTTTGATGCCCTTGCCCCCTATTCTCTCCCACATCTGAGGAGAATGGTTCCACATCAAGCCTGCCACCTGTACCAGAGTTCTGGGGAATGCCTCCCTCCTCCCCAGGTCTGGACCCAGCTTATTCTTCTCTCCAGTGACCGAATGGCAGTCCTTGCAGTGATTTTCGGCGAAGAGGGTCTTTCCCGCTTGAGGGTCACCCGGAGAGAGATAGACCTTAGCCGCCTTCGGTGAGACACTCCGGATATAGGCAATAAGGTCCACCATCTCATCCTCCTTAAACTCCGTCCATTGGAGCCCTCTCTTCCCCATCTCCTCCTTCATCTGGGGGCTGTGATTCCACATCATCTGGGTCCATAGAATGGGGTTTATATACATTCCCCATCGGCTCAGATCGGCCCCTACACCTCCCCCCGCTCCTTTAAGGGCATGGCATCTCGTGCACCCTTTGGTGGCAAGGACCTTTTCACCTTTTTGGGGGTCACCAGGTTGATCCATGTACCGGACGAAGTACATAAAGGCGATCAGATCCGCCATTTCCGTCCTGTCCATCTTCTCAGAGGGGATTCCCTTGTCCCTTATCCTTTCGAACATCTCGGGGGCGTGATTCCACATCGACGCCACCAGCTCGCCCCCCGTGATGGATACCATGGGCATTCGACTCAAATCGGGGGCCTCCTTACCCCCCTCTCCCCAAACGCTATGGCATTTGATACAATTCTTGGCGAAAAAGACCTTCCATCCTTCCTTAGCGTCTCCCGGGAGCAAGTATGCCTGAATCGAATACTTCTCGGAGCCGATGTATTCGATAAGGTCGCCCATCTCCCCCTTTTTGAAGTTCGGCCAGGGGATCTTTTTCATCCTCATCCGCTCTGCCATCTCCGGGGCATGATTCCACATGCTCGTGGCTAGATCGACAGGGGAGGAGTGTCGCCCAATCTTGGCCAGGTAGGGGCCCATATCCGCCCTCTCTGCTTTTGGCGAGTGACAACGAGCGCATCCCTTCTCCGCAAAGACCTTCTCGCCCCTGTCGATGTCCCCGGGCTCGTCGAAGTAATTGAGGAAATAGAGGTATGCGACGATATCGGCCATTTCCCTCTCGGAAAAAGTAGGGGGGTCTATCCCCATCTCTTTCATGGTAAGGATCATACTCCGACCATGGTTCCACATGGTCGCCACAACCTGGGTCAGGCTGCGGGACAGCTCTCCCGCATGTTCGGACAGGTCTGGCCCAACTTCACCTCCTTTCCCCCTGAGGCCGTGGCACTTGGAGCACGCCTTCTGATCGAAGAGCCTCTGCCCCATCCTCGGGTTTCCCGGAAGGAGGTATGCCTTTTCCCCTCCTGGCCCCTTGGCTGTCCTCCTAATGTATTCCAACATGTCCATCATCTCGTTTCGCTTCAGCTCCGACCAGGGAATGGACATTTCCTCCATGGTTTTTATCATCTGGGAACCGTGGTTCCACATCACCTGGGCCATTGCCACCGGGGAGAGATCTCTGCGGAAATCCTCTACAGGAGCTCCGATTTCTTCTCCCTTTCCTGGTGCCGGATGGCAGTTAAGGCATCCCTTTTCGGAGAAGAGGACCTCCCCCTTTTCCGGATCGCCCGGCTCGTCGAAATAGTTGACATAGTAAAGGTAGGCGATAATGCTCGACATCTCCTCACTCGTAAACTGGGGGATGACAATTCTGGTATCCCTCATCATCTCGCTCATGGAGAGGGAGTGGTTCCACATAATCCCCGCCATCTCTAAAAGAGACCCCATGATTCTGACCTTGCCGAGATCAGGTCCCACCGCCCCCCCTACTCCTTTGATGGCATGGCATTTCACACACCCCTTGTTCACGAAAATGGTCGCCCCCTTTGCGGGGTTTTCCGGAAGGGGATACTCGGGATTGGCACTCATTGCGACAACGACAAAGGCGAGCAAGAGAAAGAGAATTCCAACAGCAACATGGGTCTTTCTCATATAGCCTCCTTAGCTAGGCTGAAACCCTATTCGACGATCAAACCCGGGAGATAGGTCTTTAACCTCTCCCTGACCTCCCCAAAGGATCTCTCCCTTCCCTCCTGCACCTCCCAGATGGAGACGATGGGAAAGAGCTTGGTGAAAAACATGTACAGCATAATAAAAAGGGCAAAGCACCCCGCCGTGACCGACCATTCCACCCAGGTTGGAAAGTAGGACATGGCCTCATAGGGCAGCCGGGGGTGAGAGAGGGTTGGGACGACAATGGTATACCGCTCCAGCCACATCCCGATGGTCACGGAAACAGAGGCGATCACCGTCCCTGTGATAGTGCGGGTCCTGCGGCCAACCAAGATAGCCACCGGAATCCCAAAACAACCCACGGCCATCGTCCAGAAGAGGGGGGCGAAGCGGCCGGTGAGCTTCTCCCAGAAGATGGTCATGTGAATGGGCTCTGCCCCGTAAAAGACGGTGAGATGCTCGGTGAAGGTGAAGTAGAACCAGAACAGGGACATCACAAGAAGCAATATCCCCAAATAGTTGAAGTGGATCGGTCTGAGATAATTCTCCAGGTGATAGATCTTTCGAATGAGGGCCATGGCGATGATCAAAGCGGCTATGCCCGAAAAAATGGCCCCGGCGACAAAATACGGCCCGAAAATGGCCGAGTGCCACATGGGCTGAATGGTCATGGCGAAGACAAAAGAAACAACAGTGTGGACCGAAACCGCCACAGGAATGACCAGGACGGCCATGATGGCGATACCAATCCCCAACCATCGATGCTGTCTTTCCGATCCCGTCCATCCCAATGCGAGAATTCGGTAGAACCAGTTTCTCTTTCCTAGCTTATCCCTGAGCAGGGCGATGTCAGGGATGAGGGGAAGATAGAGGTAGATGGTACTCGCCGTCAGGTAGAGGGCAATACTGCTGACATCCCAGAGGAGGGGAGATCGAAATTGGGCATATTGAATGATATTGAGCATCCTGTCGGGCCTTCCCAGGTCTATGAGGATATTTCCAACCCCGAAGAAGAGGACCAGCACCGTGATGACCTCGGCTGAACGGGTGATGGCCCGACGCCATTCTGCCCTGGCCAACCGAAGGATGGCTGAGATCAGGGTCCCGGCATGGCTGATCCCGATGAAGAAGACGAAATTGGTGATGTATACCCCCCAGAAGATAGGCCTGTCCAGCCCGGTCACCCCAAGTCCGAACCGATATTGGTAAAGGTAGGCAAAGACAGCCCACAGGACGACCAGCCCAAGTGCCCCGGCGGCAAGATAGAATTTCTTTCCCGTCTTCCGGATAGGGAGATATAACGCTTCATCGATTTCCTCGTGATTCTTTTCGATCTCCATTCAGGTTCCCTCGGCTAAGTAAATGACTTTCGGTTCGGTGCCTAACTCTTCCAATAGGCGAAAAGCCCGCCTGTCTCTGGAGAGCTTTGAGACCACGCTGTGGGGGTTTTCCAAATCTCCGAAGTACATGGCCCCGCTAGGGCAAGCCTCTACACATGCAGGGATATAATCCTCGGGAGTCAATTCTCTGCCCTCCACCATCGCGTTTTCCCTTGCCCGGAGGAGCCTGTGGTGGCAGAAGGTACATTTTTCCACAACCCCCTTGGTCCGAACGGAGACATCCCGGTTCAGGGATTGCCTCATCTCTTTAGGCCATCGAGGCCGATACCAGTTGAAGGATCGGACAGTATAGGGACAGGCCGTCGTACAATAGCGACACCCGATACAACGATAGAAGATTTGGGCGACGAGCCCCTCGGGGTTTCGGTAGGTCGCATAGACCGGACAGACCTTCACGCACGGCGGCCTGTCGCAGTGCATGCAAGGCCTCGGGAGAAACCGGGTCCGAATATGAGGATACTCCCCTTCCAAAAAGGATACGATTTCAATCCAGTGAATGGATCTTCCCATGGCCGCCTGTTCGGGGCTGACAACGGGCACATTATTTTCCGCTTTACAGGCGACAACACAGGCTTGACAAGCGGTGCATCGGTCCAGGTCGATCACCATGCCCCATTTCGGCAATGGCCTTCACCTCCTCTACTTCTTTGAATACACCTTTGAGATCCTCACCCTGACCAGATTTTTCATGGGGTGGCCGGTGAGGGGCTCCCTCTGGTCTGAGAAGAGGGAATGGGGATTGGACCCGATCTCCTTGGCCCATCTCCCGTATGACTGATGACCTAATCCGAAGGGGATATTCACAACCTCTGGCATTGCTCCGGGATAAAATTGGGTCACTACCTTCACCCTGCCGAAGGGAGATTCGACCCAAACCCACTCGCCATCAGCAATCCCTAGTGTTTCGGCTGTTTCTGGGTTGATCTCCAACCAGGTTGACCATCGCTTGTTGACATGGGGCCCTACGATCTCCACCAACCAAGGCTGGTTGGCGTTCCGACCCCCGTTGACGGTCATGAGTCTGTAAACGTTCAGGACTAAAGGATACTCATTATCTTCACCCAGAACGGGTTGCGGTTCATAGTGGGGCATCAAAGAGATATCCTCGCCTTCGCCCTTGCTAGGTCGAGGCCCTTCTCCTTCACCCTTGGTTTTCAGCCTTAGCCTCGAGAGCAAACCCTCCAAGGTCTGGGAATAGAATTCGAACTTACCCGAAGGAGTTCCAAAGGCATTCTCCCACTCTCTGAAATAGTAGATGGGATCCCACCATCCTCCCTTCTCCTGCATTTGATCCCAGAACTCCTTGAAGGATTGATAGGTCGGAGCCCACCATCCCCCTTTTTGCAATAGTTTCGTCCATGCCTCCTCGAAGGGAGGGCCGAATATGTTGCCCCTCTTCGCCTCGAATATTCCCTCCACGCTTTGCTGGAGAAGCTCCCTAAAATCCTTCCATGGAAAGGAGGAGGCCATCTGCCCTCCCATCTGTTGCGCAATTTTGATGATCACGTCCCCGGTATGCATCGTATCCCAGAGGGGCTTAATCACGGGTTGTCTTATTCCTAGCAATGGGAAACCGTTGTTGAGATAGATGGGATCGTCTTGCCATCGTTCCAAATAGCAGTGATCGGGAAGGATGAGATCGGCCAGTTGGGTAGTCTCGTCCATGAACGGGGAAAAGCTTACGATGAAGGGAACGCTCTCGATTTCCTTAAATCCCGCATTTGGACTAGAAAACAAAGGATTGGTATAGTAGAGAAACAGGGTGTTGAGGGAATAGGGTTTTCCCCCTTCCAATGCTTTTGAAAAGGAATGGGGAACGTCATGAGCTAGGGGATATTGAGCCATACCAGCCCCGTCGATTCGAGGCATTGTCAACCCCTTCTCCGCCACCTGATCGATCTGGATGGGCGGCAATTCGCCCAAGGGGATCTTTCTCGGTCTGAGAACCCCTCCAGGAACTTCGAGGTTGCCCGCTAGGGCGTTCAGGCTGTGAATGGCAAATTGATCGTAAACCCCGCTGCGCCTTCCGATCGCCAGGGAGGGTTTGTTTGCCGCAAACTCCCTTGCGAGGCGAATGATACTCTCCACCGGGACCCCTGTCGTTTGAGAAACGACACTCGGTTCATAGTCCTCGATCAGAACGGTCCTGAAACCCCGGTGCTCCTTTCCCTGGGAATCCCTCCAGTGTTCAAACCCGAAAGTATGATCCCGGACGAATCCAGAGTCATACAGGCCTTCTTTCACCATCATGTGCCCTATGCCCAAAGCCAGCGCTCCCTCTGTTCCGGGGTTTACGGGGATCCATTCATCCGCTTTGGCTGCCGTCATGGAAAGCCTGGGCTCTATCTGAATGATTTTTGCCCTCGAGCCGGGCCTACCTCGCCTCAGATGCCCCCAGGCCCTGAGGGCCTGGACAGGGGACCAGAAGGATTCCAGCACATTTGCGCTGAAGGAGAGAATGTAATTGGTATTCTCCAGGTCATACGCCGGTTCCTCCCAGATTCCCTGGGCCAAAAGCATCGCCTCCACCGGCTGTTGTTCCAGAAGAAACTGGTTGTCGATATAATTCGGTGAGCCATAGGCCCTTAGGAACCTCTCCATAAGAGTCCTCATCAGCCCCCTATAACGGCCCCCCATGATAGCGAAGGTATGAGGTTCCACCTCTTCTCGGATGGCCATAAGCTCTTGGGCCACTGTCCGTATGGCTTCATCCCAACTGATCTTCTCCCACTGACCCGATCCCCTTTTGCCTCTCCTCTTCAAGGGCCCTTTGATCCGATCGGGATCGTAGAGGGCTTGGAGACCGGCCTCTCCTTTCGGGCAAACGGTGTTCCTGTTTACGGGATGAAGGGGGTTGCCCTTGATTTTGACGGGCCACTCTCCGATGACCCTAACAAGGATGCCGCAGCCCCCTGAACACTGCTGACAGACAGTTGGGATCCACCTCTCTACCCCCTTTTCAAGTTCCTCCTCAACCCGGGCAAGTGCCTCGGCGTCCAAAAGGCCTGAGTCGAGGGCTAGTATCAATCCTGAAGCCCAACCCAAAGACTTCAAAAAATCTCTCCGGCTTAAACCTTTCATCCGTTTCGCCCCGTGAGTTTCATCCCATGTGGTTCAAATGTGGCACACCAGACAGTCGTTGCTTTCCCGTCTCTCCTCGTGACAGTCCATGCAATCATCCATGGTAAGGGTCACCAGGGGTCTGCGAGGAGGGGTGGTCGTTTCATCGAATTGCCCATGACAGACCCTACAATCAATCTGGCCCAATCTAATGTGCCTTCGGTGGGAGAAGAAGACATGGTCAGGTTGATCGTAAAGGCTTATCCATTCTATGGGAATCCCTTCCTTATGGAACGTCCTAATCTTCTCCTCTTCTGGGCTATCCGTGATCGGCTCTTCATGGCACTCTAAACAGACCTCAATTCTCGGAAGGCCCGCAAAGGTCTGTTCTTCCACGTACTGGTGGCAGCTGATACATTCCAAACCCTGCTCCTTGTGGGTTTTATGGTTAAAGCTGATGGGCTGCTCTACCCCTTTCCCGATGACCCTGTTGAAAAAGATGAAGAATACCACCCCACCAAGGATGATTACCGCCAAGAGAAGCAAACGCCGTTTTTCCTCGATAATGGTCAGAATTGGACCCATTCGCTATTCACCTTTTTTCAAATGGCTACTGCTACTTACCGCCCTCCTCCCTTTTGCACTGATGGGCGGACCTTTTCGGGAACAAAAAACGCCTCACTTCAATCTCTTCGCGTTTTGCAAGATTCGTCTGAGCCCTCCTGTTGGACAAAACGTGGCCTTCATCTGGGTCCATATGGATAGAAAAAGGGCAACGGTCAAAAAAAGCCCATTCTCATGCACCTTCATCTCCCCCGGGGCAAATCCCTACGCGGTACTTCTTCAAGGCATCCTTGATGACAGCCTTCATTTCATCCCCATCGACCGGTTCCGGGAAGTAGTAGAAAATTCGTTCCTGACGAACCCGTCTCTCCGTTTCAAGAGAATCGTCCTTTGAAATTGTGATGACCGGGATCTTCGCATTGATTTTGTGAATGATTGAAACCATCTCGAGTCCGCTCATTCCCTGAACCTCAAGTCCAATGACGGCTACGTTGAACC
>CAYGBW010000084.1:0-10773 GCA_964348185.1 uncultured Thermodesulfobacteriota bacterium
GTCCTTCGACTCTGCTCAGGACCGTGAGCCTGTCGAACGGCTCGTCGAACCATTTCGGGTTTCGAATTTCGTGCTTCGAGTTTTGAATTCTGACATCTCCATACGTACGATCAGCTTTAGTGTAACTTTTGTAAACCACGTTTTGGACGTAACACTAGGATTGCCTATTCACGCAACCTTCAGCGGGGCCTGGATTCAACCCAAGGACGACTCCTCTTCCACAAAGTGAAGCTCCCCGCACGAAGGCGAGCGGAGAAGAACCCTTCTCCTGTGCGATGACCCTGACGGCGAAAAACATCAAGAAACTGGGAAGGATGGAGAGACACGATGGCGCGGTTAAAACCCCTTCCTGAAGATTGGGAAAGGGCCCTGGCGATTGTTGCCCACCCCGACGACTTGGAGTACGGGGCGGCAAGTGCGATAGCCCGCTGGACATCACAGGGCAAGGTAATCAGCTATCTCCTCGTAACAAGGGGGGAAGCGGGGATCGACTCGATGCCCCCCGAGGAGGTGGGCCCCCTCCGGGAGATCGAAGAGAGAAACAGTGCCCGCCTCGTGGGCGTGGCCAACGTAGAGTTCCTCAACCACCGAGACGGGGTCATCGAATACGGGCTGACCCTCCGGCGGGATATCACCCGGGTGATCCGTCGACATTGCCCCGAGATGCTCGTCACGGTGAATCATTATCTCACCTGGGGGGGAACCGTTCTCAACATGGCAGACCACCGTTGGGTTGGGCTGGCTGTTCTGGATGCAGCACGGGATGCGGGCAACCGGTGGATTTTCCCCGAATTGTCCGAAGAGGGGCTGAAACCCTGGAGCCAGGTCAGGATGGTCTGTTTGAGCGGGTCACCCCGACCGACCCACGCGGTCGACGTGACACCCTTTCTCGATAAAGGCATCGCCTCCCTCAAGGAGCACCGCGTTTACCTCGAAAATCTGCCTGGCGATTTTGACCCTGAGGCCTTCCTTCTTCAGGGGGCCAGGGAAACTGGGAAGCGCTTTGGATGTCAGTTCGCCGTGAGCTTTGAGGTGATCAAGATTTAGGGGGCACGGGCCTGATAGAAAGGAACGGAGCGGTTAGAGTATCCCTTCACCAGGATGGCAGAGAGGAGGTTCTCCCCTCTCTATTCCCCTGTGGCGGCCGGACCTGTTACGACAGTGCTTGTATCCCTGGCAGACGGATCCGGGAGGATGACCCAGGCCGGTGGACTTTCCTTCACCTCCTGGCGGGCCAAGATCGAGTAGACCACCGGGACGAAGACCAGGGTGATCAGGGTCGAACTCAAGAGCCCGCCGATGACCGCCCTTGCCATCGGGGCCTGAGCCTCGCCGCCCTCACCAAGCCCAAGGGCCAGTGGGACCAGCCCCAAAATGGTCGTCATAGCCGTCATCAGGATGGGCCGAAGCCGGCGGCGCCCGGCCTCTTCAATGGCTTCTCTCAGAGGCATCCCGTCTCTTCGCCGCAGCAGGTTCGTGTGGTCCACCAGCAGGATGGCATTATTCACAACAATCCCACCGAGCATGATACACCCGATATATGACTGAACGTTGAGGGTTGTATGGGTGAGAAAGAGCATCATAATGACGCCAATGGCAGCCAGGGGAACGGCGAACATCACCACGAAGGGATCGCGAAGGGATTCGTACAGACATGCCATGACCATGTAGACCAGCACCAAAGCCAATACCAAGCTCAGCAGCAGTTCCCTGAACGCCTTCTGCTGTTCCTCATAGTCGCCACCCAGAACGATGCTGAGATTCTGCGGCACGGGAATCGAACGGAGGGCCCCCCGGATATCGGCCATGACGGCCCCCATATCCCGTCCACTGATGTTGGCCCAGACCGTGACGACGCGCTCCTGGTCCTTCCGTTCGATACGGATGGGACCGCCACGCGGTCGAACCTGGACCACATTGCGCAAAACAACCGGCTCTCCATTTGCATTGGTCAGGGTCAAATCGAGGATTTCTCTGAGATCCAGCCGCTCCGCATCCTTGAGTTTGACAAGCAGCCTGTACTCGTCCCCGGCCTCTCGATAGTTGCTGGCATGCGTCCCTGACAGGATGGTTTGAAGCGCGTTCGCAATCTGTGAAACTGTGAGTTTCATGTCCGCTGCCTTCGGCCGATCAATCATGATCAGCTCTTCAGGATGTCCGGATTCACGGCTTAAGCTGGCATCGGTGACTCCATCGGTTCGCTCGATCACCCTTTTGACTTGTTCGGCCAACGCATTGGACGCCTCCAGATCGTACCCCCGTATTTCCACCTCGACCCTATCCGAGCCCCTCGTGCCCAGACGCAAGAGAAAGAGGCCCTGTCCCGCCCGGGTTCGAATAGTCATCCCTGGAATCCTCATGAGCTTCTGGCGAAGAAGGGCCGCAATCTCTTCACTGGACCGCGAGCGCTCGGTCTGGGGTTTAAGAGAGATCCACATCTGCCCTGTATGAGATCCCGAGGCTCGCCAGCTCTGCCCTCCCACATAGGCCACGGCGTTCTTGACCTCGGGAACCGCACCCTCTACGATCGATTCGATGGTCCTGAACTTCTCATCCATCATCTCCAGGCGCGTGCCAATCTCCATCTCAGCGTTTACCCGCACCTCTCCCTCGTCCGCCTGGGGCATGAGCTCAACGCCGACAAGGGGAATAAGGGCCAGACTTCCAAGCAGAGCCAGGGCGGCGGCAGCCACGACAAAAGGACGGTGCTCCAAGGCCAGGTGAAGGACCTGTCTGTACCCTCCCTCCAACTTCCTGAAAAGTCGACCGCTGTAACGAAATATTTTGGGCGACCGAGTCCCTTCTGGATTGACGTCATTGACGTCAGGGGGGGGCGGCTGAAGGACCTTGGCCGCAAACATGGGAACCAGGGTTAGCGCCACTCCAAGGGAACACAAGAGTGAAAAACCGACGACCACGGAGAGCTGTTTGAACATCACGCCGGACATCCCCCGAACGAAGACCAATGGGAGAAAGACCGCCAGGGTGGTCAGTGTGCTTGCGATAATGGCTGAGGTGACTTCCCCGCTCCCCTGGACCGCCGCCTGTTCCGATGCGCCCCCCGCCTCGCGCAGGCGGAAGATGTTTTCGAGGACAACGATGGCGTTGTCTACCAGCATCCCCACGCCCAATGCCAGGCCGCCAATGGTCATGATGTTCAGGGTGAAGCCGCTGAAATACATCAGGGCGAACGTGGCGATGACAGAGACCGGGATGGCCGTGGCGACGATGGCCGTACTGCGCACACTCCGCAAGAAGAGAAGGAGGATCAGAATGGCCAGGATACCGCCGTAAAAACCGGAATAGCTAACGTTGGTGATGGAGCGTTGAATATAGTCGGAGGTATCGATAATCGGCGTCAGGTTGATCTGGGGAATGTCCTGATTGATCCGCTCGATCTCCCGGAGAGCGCCTTTCGCAACCTCGACCGTGTTCGTACCCGACTGTTTGTTGACCGACAGCCGTATCCCCGGCCTTCCGTTAATCCGAACGATCCGTGTGACCTTCTGCCAGGAGTCTTCTACACTGGCGATTTCCTTGAGTTGTATGGGAACCCCGTCGCGCACAGCGACGACCGTATCTTCCACCTCCTTCAGACTGGTGTATTCCCCCGGGGTGCGAATCATCACTTCATAATTCCCCCGTTTGATTGTCCCGGCCGGCACGTTGACATTCTCCTCACGAATGCGACTGAGGATTTGGTCGAGGGGAAGGCCGAGAGCTTTGATCTTGTCCCCGTAGAGATTGACGTGGATCTCTCGATCGAGCCCTCCCCATACGTCAACAGCGGCAACGCCGCGGACTCGCTCGAGGCGATACTTGACCTGTTCGTCTACAATCCGGCGCATCTGGATGGGGTCCAGATTGCTTGCCGCGCCGAGAATGAGGATGGGAAAACTGGCCAAGTCGAACTTGCGCAGGCGCGGTCGTTCCGCATCGTCCGGTAGACGGGGAATAACGCGATCCAAACGGTCTCGGATGTCGTTCGCCGCCGCGTCCAGGTCTGTGCCCCATGTGAAAGTCACACGGACATTGCTGACGCCCTCCGCGGAGATCGAGGTAACCGCTTCTACGCCGGGAACCGCACTCATTGCCTCTTCAATGGGACGGGTCACCAACTCTTCGATCTCTTCAGGGCTTGCGTCCTCATAACCTACGGAAATACTGAGGGTTGGATAGGTGATATCGGGCATCAAGTCGATGGGGAGGCGGATCAGGGAGACCCCACCCAGAATAATCACGATCAACGTGACCATGATTGCGAAGATGGGTCGGTGGACAGCAAATTGGGAGAGCTTCATTGTCTCCCCCCTGGCCTGCTTTCCTCGCCCCGCCGTTGGGGTCCTCGATGGGCTTTTCCCGTAGTGGTACTCCCAGATCTCTTTTCCGGCAGGATGATCGCCCCTCCATCTTCCAGAAGATGATGACCCAGGACCACGACCTGGCCCGACAGGGCGGGCCTAATCACCTCTGCCAGCTCACCGTTGACGATCCCCAGGGTTATCGGGACGAATCGGGCTTTCATGTTTTCCGTGTCGGCCAGGAAAACCCCCTGACTACTGTTGCGTTTTACCAGAGCACTCGGCGGGACGACCGTCGCCTCGCTGCGCTTTTCGAACTCGATTTCAACACGGACGAACATCCCGGGCTTCAGATCCCCGTCCGGGTTTGGGATCTCGATCTCAACCCTGGCCTCACGAGAGGTTTCCTTCAGCAGAGGCGCTACGCGAACGACCCTGCCCGTGAAACTCTTTCCGGGAAAGGCGTCGGTCGTCACAATCGTTTCCTGCCCTGGCCGTACCTTGGAGTAGTCTCGCTCGATGACATGAATCACCGCTGTCAGGGAATGGATGTCGAGTATGGAGACGATCGGGTCATTGGCCTTGAGCATGGCTCCCTCATCCACAAACCGTTCCCCTACGATCCTCTGTTCATCCCCGTCCTCCCACGATGCCTGGATTTTTGAGTAGGAGAGTCGCACCTCGACAGCCCTCAGAGCAGCTTCCTTCTGGGCCACCTCAGCCAGAGCGACCTTGTGCTTGGCCTCTTGTGCCGTGTATTTGCCTCTGGCAGCATCAAGTTCAGACTCGGATGTGATCTTTTTCTTGCGAAGGGACTGAGCCCGCTTAAACTCGCGCCGGGCGACATCCAAGCTGCTGCGACTTTCGATGACGTTCGCCTTGGCAACCTCCAACCCCGCGCGAGCCTGTTCGACCTGCTGGGCGTACTCTTCATCATCGAGCGTCGCGACCAACTGATCTCGCTCTACGGTGTCTCCGATGTCGACGAAAAGCTTCTCAAGCCGTCCAGCGACCTTCGGAGCAACGACAAAATAGGAACGGGGTGTCAGGGAGCCCGTGAAAAGCCCGACATTGCGGATCACGGCCTTTCGGACGGGAACCACCTCGACAGCCACGGCAAAAGCGCGGTTTCGACGGACGGACTCCCCTAGCGATGAGGAAGCCCTTTCGTAAATCTGCCACGTAAACACGCCGGCACTTGCCAGAACAAGGAGTATTCCAAGGGCTCTCTTCATTCCCTGTCTCCCCACCACTGGTCAGCAGGAGCTCCCTTTCAATCAGACCGAGCGCTGTCAATGGCTGCCAGCGAAAAACGTCTTGGCTACGAGTCCGGCAATAGGTGGAAGAAAGAACGTGCTACTGATGCGAATCAGCGTAAACTTCCATCCCAATATCCCGACTTCCATAGGCAATCGGCCAGCTGCCCATAAGGACCACGCTGTCAGGAAGGCGACCATCGTCCCCACACTGGCACCGGAACGGAGAAGTCCGGCAACCAAGGGTAGACTGACAAAAGGCCCCCCAGGGGCCAAACCGCCGGCCACTGTGCCCAGGAGAATCCCTCGTATTCCCGATTCTCGACCGATCCACTTTGAAAGAAGCTCTCGAGGGAGAAGAACCTGGATCATGCCAGCAAGGATAAAGGCAAAAAACAACAGGGGCAGAATTTCAACCGTCAAATTCAGGGCCGACTTCAGACCGACCACGTGTTCCCCTTCTCCTCTGGCGTATCCCAAGTAGAAAAAGATACCCGCCAAGGTTCCCATGACGATCGTTGGAATCAACATTCTCCTTTTCCCTTTCTTCTCGCCCATGCGCCACCCAGATCCACCGGGGACAGGAGATCCCGATTCCGCGAGACAGTCCCTCTCATGGGAACAAGGACCCCGTTTATTTTCCCATTCGCCGGGTTTAAAACCTTCGTCTTTAGACGAGCAGCCTTAGCCTGTCTTCCATTTTGAATGTCGAATACCCGCCTGCCATAGCGAGTACTTGGGGGCAGAATAATAACTGCTATGTCAAAACCAACGTTGCGGCGTTATCCCCAGCTTCCCCAAAGGCGCGGCGGGCAGGTCGAACAAGGAATTTCGAATGATGAGTTTTTCCCTTCGAGATTCGTTATTGTCTGTTCGATACTCTGCGGTTCAATTCGCCTCCGGTGGATCAGTTCCAACAGAAATCTACCGGCTCTGGCAGGTCGGGGTTTAATAAATGGCTTTCCTAACCCCTTCCCCTGGCCTTTCAGAGCAGCAGACACCCCGGCAGAATAGGTCGACAATGAGTTCATACCGCCGCGCGCCTTCCGGAGCGTCGGCAAAGTCGTGTGCCCGGGTTCTCAGCATACCGAGCAGAAAACCGGCCAGCACCTCCGCCGAGATATCGGATCGAATTTCTCCTTCAGCCATTCCTCTGGCAATGATCTCTCCAACGGCGGCGACGAGCTTCTTGCGATGCGCCATCCATCGCTCCCGAATGCTCCCCTCGCACCAGTGCATGCGGCCTTCCTCGACCTGAATCATTCGCAAGAGCTGGCGCCTTCGATCGAAGAAGGTGCTGATCTCCACACATGCGCTGAGCAATTCCTCACCAAAAGGCGTATCCTCAGGCTTTTTCCCGCGTAAGAGTGCGCACAGATCGTCGAACCCTGATATAGCCGTCTGAAAAAACAGGTCGTCTTTGTCTTCAAAGTAGCGGTAGATCGTCCCCTTGCCCACTCCGGCTGCCTGGGCAACATCGTCCAAGGTGACTTCGTGAAACCTTCTGCTTGTGAAGAGTTTTTCGACAGCCCCCATGATCTGTTCCCGCTTGTTTCCTGCTGGCATGACCCAAGCTCCTACTAGAACTGACTGGTCAGTATTATATAAACGCGAGCAATGGGGTGTCAAGTCGCCATAGGGTCGACAGGTCGATGCAAATCATCCTTTTCTTGGCCTTTTGAGTCGTGTATAATTCGAGGCCTCGTGAATAGTTAAGGGAGAATGAAAAAGAGAGGAGGATGGGGGTGAGAACCCCTTGCCCCCTCAAGGAGTGATCGACAACCTGGACCAGCTCGACCGGGGGCAGGGGCAGGCTGGGGGAGAAAAACCATGGAAGTTCGGCCATAAGGAAAGAGTTATTTGGAATCATTGAAAACCGCTTTTGCTGGGGATCGTGAAGAGAGAGCGTTGAGAAAGGGGTGGTAGGGCCGTGGAAGATCGTCATAGGGTTCTAAAAAATGGAAGATTGATCGATGGAAAGGGGGGGCCTCCGATCGATAGGTCTGTCCTGGTCATGAAGGATCATCGCATCGAGTCCGTGGGAAAGGTTGATGAGATCGGCATCCCCCAGGGGGCCGACGTGGTCGATGTCACGGGAAAAACCGTCATGCCCGGCCTTATCGAGGCCCATCTCCACCTGCTCGGATCAAAGAGCATGAACCCTCTGACATGGGTGTTAGACCCTCCCGGGCTCAGGGGCATGCGGGCGGTCATGGACGTCTGGAGGCTGGTGGACTGTGGGTTTACAACGGTCCGAGACTGTGGTAATCCCAACAGTCTCTATTTGAAAAGAGCCATTGAAGAGGGGAGTATTATCGGTCCCAGAATCGTTTCCTGCGGGGCGATTATTACCCAGACTGCGGGTCATGGGGACATCGCCCATTTCCTGCCGATGGATTGGGTCAAAACTCGAGGAATTGGCAGGGTTGCCGATGGCGTTGATGAGTGCCGCAAAGCAGCCCGGGAACAACTGCGCGAAGGCGCCGATTTCATCAAACTGTGCTCCACAGGAGGCGTGATGTCGGAAAAGGACCTGCCGACCTCATCCCAGTTTACCCTTGAGGAGATCAGGGCGATGGTTGAAGAGGCCCACAACGTCGGGGCGAGGGCTGCGAGTCACGCTCAGGGAACCAAAGGGATCAAGGAAGCCCTCGTGGCCGGGATAGACTCCATTGAGCATGGGTTTTATCTGGACGACGAAGCAATTGAAATGATGGTCAAACAGAACACCTATCTGATCCCCACGCTCGCCATCGTGGAGGCGATCATCACCAAAGGCCCCGAAGCAGGGGTCCCAGCGGTCAATGTAAACAAGGCGTGTGGAGTCCAGGAGGTCCAGCTCAAATCATTTGACAAGGCATGGCACGCCGGCGTAAAGATAGGCTGCGGTACGGATTACCTGAGTGATCCCATGTCCCCTATGGGTGAAAATGCGGTCGAGTTGGAGTTGTATGTCAAGGCCGGGCGCTCTCCCATGGACGCGATTGTCTCTGCCACCAGAATCAATTCCGAGGTGTTGGGTATCGACGACAGATTGGGCACTTTGGAGGCAGGCAAATTGGCAGACGTGATCGTGGTCGAGGGTGACCCCCTGAGAGACATTACTATTCTCCGTGACAGGGCCAATATCGTCCATGTCTACAAAGACGGCATGAAAGTCCATCGACTCAACCACCACGCCTGAAAGAGCTGACTTGATTGTGGCCCTAAAAGGGCTTTATATATCTCACAGAGGACACAGAGACTCAGAGTTTTTGAGTCCCGCAAGGCGGGAAGGGGAAGATTCAGCTCAAACTGTCGTCCCCCTGTCGCGGGAAAAGTGTACGGCCCAAAATCCTGATGTCGCTGATCAATTTTGGTACCAATCAGGTTACCGATGCCCGCCTGAGGCGGGCTGAGAGTTTTGTCTGATTTTTCCTCTCAAAAAATCAGACAAATCTTCCCGTCTCTGAGACCTTCGCGCGCTCTAGCGACCCTGAGCCCTCGGCGTGAGTCTTCGACCCTGAGCTCAGACCGAAGGGCTCGGCCGAACGCAGAGTCGAAGGGGAGCGAGCGAGAGATAATCTGAACATCCTTTTCCCGAGCAGAGCCTAACTATACCATGACACAAAGCGGGAGGGTTTTGGAAAATACTAAAGCAAAGCCTCGGATTCTCCACGATTCAATGAGGTCAAAATGAAAAACCATGAATTCATGAAGGCCATGCTGACTCGAGAAGTGGTTCCAGCAACCGGATGCACTGAGGTGGGTGCAGTTGCGCTGGCCGCAGGGTGGGCAAGCCAAGCCCTGGGTAGCTCAGTAGATCTCATCAAAAAAATACACATCGAGGTGGACGATAGGACTTACAAGAACGCCTTGGGAGTGGGGATTCCAGGGACAGATGAGACGGGTCTGGGGTTTGCGGCAGCCATAGGCGCTGTATCCCCTGAGAGGGTCCAGCGGGGACTCCAGATTCTGGAGAATCCCGAAAGAGGGGCCGTAGAGAAGGCCCGAGCCCTCATGAAAAAAAACAAGGTCCAGATTGCAAGGATTCCAGACTCCAAGGAGATCCTGATACGGGCCAGCGTTTGCGACCGCAGAAACGAGGCATCGGCGATTATTCGGGGGAGCCATGACCACGTGGTGGGTGTGGAGAAAAACGGAAAGCCCTACGATGGAGCCCCCGAACCTGGAGAGGATTATTGGAGTGTGGCTGAGCAGGTGAAGCGTCTCAAATACAGCGCCATTATTCGATTTGTCAAGGAAGTGGACGTCGCAGAGCTGCCGATTATCAGGCAGGCAATGGAAATGAACGTCCTTTTTGCTGAAGAAGCCAAGAAGAGACTCCCTTCCCTTAGAATCGGGAGGGCGTTGGAGAAGTATTCGGACCACGGGGTGACGGGAAAGGACCTGTCCCCTAGAGCCCAATTCATGACCGCCCTGGCTGTGGAGGCAAGGATGCGGGGGTTGGGCTTGACGGTTATGGCCTGCGCGGGGTCGGGAAATCAGGGGCTGGTGGCGACGATTCCAGTGGTTGAGACGGCGAGGGTTATGGAGGCTACGGATGAGAGCCTTCTGCGGGCGTTGACCCTGTCTTACCTGACAACGATTTACATCAAGACTTTCACAGGGCTCCTGTCACCGGTTTGTGGGTGTGGCGTTGCCGCGGCAGTGGGTGCGGGCTGTGGCATGGTCTTCCTCCTCGGAGGAGACGTCTCGCAAATCGAGGCCCAAATCAACAATATGGTCGGGACAATGGCCGGAATCATCTGCGATGGCGCAAAATCGGGATGTGCCCTGAAAGCCCTGATGGCCGTGGGGCTGGCAATTGACAGCGCCTATCTAAGCCTCGAGGATGTGCGTATTCCCGCAACAGACGGAATCGTAGGCAGTCAGGTCATCGATACCCTGAGGAACCTCCAACGAATCATGGAATCGGGTATGTCCTCCATGGACGGTGCCATCGTGGAGGTGATGGAGAAAAAAAAGCGGTGAGGTGCCCCTTCGTTTCAAACCGTGAAATCCGTGCGTCGCCCACGGCGACCCATGCCAAATCAAAAGGGTTTGGGCAACAGCCCGTCGAGAAGTGCCCCCCCCTGAAGCCGTTCTCCTCCAAACCCTCCAAACGGCTATTTCGTCGCCCAGGTGCCGTCATCTTTCTGAATCGGTGAGCCTGGGACGGCCTTTTTTCTCCAGCTGTTGGCGAAGATTTTCTCAACCTCGTCGAGAAAACCCGG
>CAYGBW010000085.1:0-29101 GCA_964348185.1 uncultured Thermodesulfobacteriota bacterium
CATTCAGAAGTTGAGCTCATAGCCCAGGCTGGCAATGAAAGTGGTATCTGAATTCTCCTTTCCTGGTGCCGGCTGGCGGGTGTACGAATAGTCCAGTTCAAAATTGGCAAAGAAGTTGGCGAACAGGAGGAAACGAAATCCTTGTTCGGAGAAAAGGTAGTAGGAATCGGACTCTTCCAGACTGTAGTAGAACTCGTGGAGATGGAAGAACCTGATCCGCTCGGGCACAATTGCGAATTCGAAGCCCGTCGACTCACGAGCCGAGAAGTAGCTGTCGTCTTCGGCGATGTCGAAATCCTCACTGAAATAGGATACGCCAGCCTCGATGAACAGGCTGGTCCGCTCGGTATCAAAGAGCTGGTATCCTGCACCCAAGCCCATGGTGCTGCGAAGGTTTAGATCCGCGAATTCATCGGTCTCAAACAGTCCTTGGGCATAAGCATAAAGCTTTTCCGTTACGAAAAGATCATACTTGATTCTCCCAAGGGCATTTCTCTGGGTCACCTCACCGTCGGTCTCTCCGTAGTTGTATTTTCCTGCTAGAGTGAGGCGATGCCGCTTGGATCGAGCCTGGAAACCAGCGGAGAAGTAAAAGGCGGCTTCATCAGTATTCCCACTGGTGCTGCTTCCACCAGCAGTGAGGTTTGCCTTGTAAGTGATCGCAGGGGGCGGCGGGGAGGGGTTGATCGCCTCCAATTCATCCAGGGACATTTCGGCTGATTCACCGACCTTGACCCCGACGACTTGAATCTGACCATCCGCCGGGCAGACAGCCCGCCCAATTAAGACCTGTCCGTCTTTCAATCGAACGGTCAGCTCCCTGTCAGAGGTAATACATCCCACCTCCTCTCTCTTCAACGTGACATCCCCCGCATAGGGGGTCTTCAGGGTCAAAACCTCCTTTTCCATGGATACGATCTCACCCGTCAGCCGATCGCCGTTTTTGAGGCGGACCTCGTCGGCCAATGCGGGCAACACGAGGAAGAAAAGAACGAAGAGACTAATCCACGATGGGATAGCGTGTCTTCTTGACCTGACCCATTTCAGTGACGATCCGTTATTCATTTTGGTTCCTCCTTCCACCGAATGCCCTCATCGCAGAGATCAACGATTTTGCATTGGTCGTGTTTCGGCTTTCGGGCCACACAGATGGCCCTCCCGTGAAGAATCAAGAGATTGGAGAGTAGGGTCCACTGAGACTTGGGGACGACTTCCATGAGATCAAACTCGATCTTTTGGGGATCGGTTTTTCGACTCAGGCCGATCAAGTTGACTAACCGTTTGACGTGGGTATCCACAACAATCCCTGGAATCCCGAAGGCCTCTCCGAGAATAAGATTGGCGGTCTTTCTCCCGATCCCCGGAAGGGAGATGAGATCCTCCAGCTTGGCCGGGACCTCCCCGTTGAATCGATTGACCAGCTCAGCGGAGAGGCTCTTGATGGCCTTGGCCTTGTTTCTAAAGAATCCCGTGGGACGGATGTCCTCCTCCAGTTCACTCAAATCGGCTTCTCCATAATCCCAGGCAGATCTGTACTTCTCAAAGAGGCCTTCGGTAACCCTGTTGACCCGTTCGTCCGTGCATTGGGCTGAAAGAACGGTGGCCACTAGAAGTTCCAGAGGATTACGGAAACGAAGGGCCGTTTTGGCATTGGGATACTCTCCTTTTAAAATCTCGATGATTTCGACCACCCTCTCGTGATTGCCTTTACCCATTCTGGCCTCCTCTGCTGACAGATCGGGAACTTCGTTCCCTTGAAGACCGTCCCGCTGCGCGGGACTCGAGGCAGGGAGACAAAAGGCGAAGCCTAGCCGCTCCCGCGTCGGGCGGAGCCCATTTGGGCGAAGTGCTCCTCAACCGTAGCGGTCCTTCCCCCTCAATCCGGTTCTCTTCTTTAGATAGCACAGTAAGGTGGGCCATGTCTAGAGGCGCCGGGGGTAGAGTTTCGGGTGGGGCCATGGACTCTGGTTGCAGAGAAAACAAGGCAGGCCATAAGGACCTGCCTTTCAGCGAGACAGAATCTACCCGGGTCTTGATTTTAGCTTACCTGATTCCAGCCACCTCGCGGCCAGGCTCAGAAGGTCCGGCAAACCGAATTCCAGAGATCACGGCCAATTTGGCTTTGGAAATAGAAGCGTTTCAGTGGCCATCTCAGGGGGCCAAACGATTTCGAGTTCTCCTTTCTGCCACTGAAGCCACATACTCGGTGTTTCTAGGTTTTCCGATCCTGTGAACTTGATGGGGCCATTGATGGTGCTAAATGTCTGAGAGGCAATGACGTCCCGAATCTTCTGTCTGTCCAAACTCCCGGCTTTCTCAATCGCCTGCTCCAAGATCTGACATCCGATGTAGCTGAGGGATGTATCGAGGTAGTCTGGATTCTTGTTCCACCGGGCCCTATATCGATCAAAGAACTCCCGGGCGCCAGGCCAATTTCCTTTCGGACTCCAGTGGCCCTGAGTAATGAGTCCTTCCGTAGCGGGTCCGAACTTCTCATGGAACCCGATGATGGCTGGACCGATCAACTCCATAAACAGTTTCGGATTGAGGTTGGCTTCCTGGGCCTGTGCTGTCATCAGAAAGGAGTCTGCGGGATAGGTTAAAGCGATCACAACATCCGGGTTCTTTGCTTTGACCTCGGCGAGGAGGATTGTCATATCGTTTATCCCCATGGGATAGTCTTTCTTCAAAACAACGGGGATCCCTGCCGCCTCCAGAGTCGGTTCGAGGAATTGGAGATTCTCCCGTGGAAAGAGATCCTGGAGATAGAGGATCGCGGCCGTCTTAATCTGGGGTTTCTGAGCCTTCAGCATTTCCACAAAGGCCTCCATCTGACGGTCCGGTATGCAGGCCGTAATGAACCAGAAATAGGAGCTTCTGAGTTCCCTCAATTTTACTGAGGCCGCTGTCGTGCCGATCATCGGGATCTTGTATTTTTCGGACAAAGGGACAATGGCGAAATGTATGGTTGTCCCCCAAGGGGTCAGAACAAGATCGACCTTGTCCTCCGTGATCAGTTTTTCGTAGACCCTTACGGCCACGTCAGGTTGGCTCTTGTCGTCGTAGTAGATCAGTTCCACAGGGAGCCTCTTGTTGAGATCCTTGACAAAGATACCTCCCTTCTCATTGATTTCTTCACTCCAGAGGATGTAGGGGTTCATTTGACTTTCGGCCCCAGCCGAGTAGATCCCGCTCAAGGCCATGGAAAAGCCAATCCGAATCTTCTCCTTCGCCAGGACTCCACAGACGAAGGAGAGGGAAAGAGAGAATCCTAGCACCAGACACCAATACTTCTTCATGTTTTAACTCTCCTTTCTACAGCTCTACAGGTGGATCAATTCACTCGCCTTCGCCAGAATGCCCCGTTCGGAAGCACGGGGATGATCAGCCTTCGCCGGAGGCTTCGGCCTGACAGGTCAGCCTCCGCCAAAGGCTTTGGCCCGACAAGGATGGCGAGGCGAGTTCCGCTCTGCTGAAAAAATGAAAGATGCCCCGCGCGGGAGCGCGGGAAGCTTCACTTCAAAACTCCTTTCACCCCCTTTCAAGCACCCCACAGGGCCGGTTTTTTTGCTGCCAAGTTCGTGTCACGGAAGGTGAATCCCTGAGCGAACAGCTTCTTCTCTAGGGAAGATGCCCTACTTCACCGTGTTCAACGCTGTCTCTGTTGAATCCCGAATCAACTCGTCTCGATTGGGGGCCTGCGCAACGGAATGGATCCTCCGGGCACGCTACGCTCAGCCGCCTCAAAGTGCAGCTGACGAAGGTATGGTTCCAAACGCTCTGCCCCCCGCTGCATCTGCGGTAGATAGTCGCGAACAAATCGCTCGGCAGCTTCTCGGATTTCCTCCTTGAGCACCTCTTCGTCAATCGTAAGGATCTTGCGCTCCCGCATGACGATCCGGCCATCGATGATGGAGGTCCTTACAGCCTCGGACGTAACGGCGAAGGCAAGCTGCTGCACCGGCTTGTTAAGTGGAATAAAGCCCCAGTGCGTGCGGTCGAGCAGAATGACATCCCCTTTCTTGCCGGGCTCCAGGCTCCCAACCTCGTTCTCCATGAGGCCGCTCCGAGCGCCCCCATAAGTCGCCATCCTGAACACTTCCCTGGCAGAGACCCACTCTTGAAAGTCGTGTGTGCCGATTTTGTGGATGAGACTCGCAACTCGAATGGCTTCGATCAGGTCAGCCGTATCACTCGATGTCATGCCATCCGTACCCAGCCCGATGTTGACCCCGGCCTTGAGGTACCTACGGATTGGGCAGACCCCACTGCCCAGTTTCAAGTTGCTGAGGGGGTTGTGGACGATCGAGCAATCCTGCTCGGCCAACAGATCAATGTCACGGTCGGTAACCCAGATCGCATGGATGAGCGTCATCCGCCGATTGAGCAGCCCAAGGTCGTGGAGGTATTGAACCATCGTCTTGCCATAGAACTCCCGGCTCTGCACGGCTTGAGCTTTGGTTTCCAGCACGTGAGTATGAATCGGTATGTTGTGTTGTTCAGAAAGCTGATTCACTTCCTGAAGCAACTCCACGGTGCACCGCTGCGGACCACAGGGCGCCAGAATGATGCGGAGGCGATCTCCGCAGCCGTGCCATTTCTCGAAATGATGGTTGAACAGGTCAATCTGCTCCTTGGTGGTGAGCAATGGGAGAGCGTTCAACTCGTCCTGGACCTGCGCCGGCATAATCCCCTTCAGGGAGGGAAGGCATTCCAGAAATGGCTTGTCCCATAGATTGGTGGTTACCCATGCCCGTAGACCGGAATCTGCATAGGCCTGCATCGCCCTGTCAACCGCATCAGGCGTTGCCGGAGGATAGACGATGTCGTCCTGCAAACTGGTCACGCCCGACCGAATGGATTCGATGGCGCATACCATAGCACGAAGGTAGTGCTCTCGCTCAGAGAGGATCGGGAATCCAAAGGGCGTGTAACACTGGAGCAGCCACAAGTCCAGGGGCAGGTTGTCATAGGCCCCCTGCTCAAAGCTTTCATTCGAATGCATGTGGGCGTTGATCAAGCCTGGCATGACGATCGCACCGCTCCCGTCGATGACCTCGATATTCGGGGCCTTCGCTTCAGGCATCTCGGCCACACCTGGACCGACTGCAACGATTCGATCGTCCCTCATCAGCACATCGGCATTGTCGTACTCCCGGTTTTCACTGTCACCTGTAATGACATAGCCATTCTTGATCAAGATCGACATGATGTCCTCTCAGATCATGAATCCTGCGCACGGGATGGAGGCATTGGGTCCATCTCTCTCCTCGATCTTCTTTCACCGGTAAGTCCTTGGAAAAACATAATAAAACGACTGCTATTCAATGCTTTCCCTTCATACCATCAACCCAGAGGGTTGTCAAGGATTCCCGAAGCTGGAGTTTCCTGAGTTTTTGGCTTCCATTTATCGAACTGTGCCTCAAATCCCTTCGCGCGGGTGGGGATAAACCCCACCCCTACGATTATCTATGCTGCTCGATGTAGGGGCGGGTCTATCCCCGCCCGAAGGGCGAGTTTCGGGGACGAAGTGGCGTGCAAGCACTCAATCGCCAGAAGGGACTCTTAGATTTGTCAAAAACCTTTGGGAAATGGGAAAAGGGGATTGGGCCAGACTTCATTCCTCTGAAAGGGCTTCATGTAAAGGCTAGCCAGGATTGTGGCTTTTTGTCTGATTTTGTAATACCATTTGATTGTCACTTCCGTCGATGGTATGGCACAACAGAGGGAGGTCGTCATGAACGGACGCGAAGGCCTTCAGGTCAACATCTTGGATCTGTACAAGGCATTTACTCCGATGATTGCATCGCAACTCCTCGGCGCTTACTATACCTTTCTCTCCCATTGCCGCGTCCAAGGGGATCAGCGGCCAGATGCGGAGATTTTCAAGGACGTTCTTTCGGACTTCGTGACCGTGTCCAGCTTGGTTGAAAAATCTATCGATAGCCTGGACCAGATCGACTCGGAGCAGCTGCTGGTTCAGATGAAAACCCTCAAGCCAAACACTTAGGATATCGCTGATCCTTGGAGCCGGAAGATGAAGCGGTTCAGGTTTCTGAACCATACGGGCGATCTTGCCCTAGAGATCTATGGTCAAGGCCTGGCCGATCTCTTCGAGAACGCCGGGGAGGCGCTATTCCAGGTGATTACAGATCCATCGAAAGTGCAGGAGAAGGTCGAAAAAGAGATTGTCCTGCCCTATGAGGACCTGGAAACCCTGATGGTGGACTGGCTGGGTGAACTTGTCTACCTCCACGATGTGGAGGGGCTTCTCCTGCGGCGCTTTGAAGTGGGAAAGGTGGAAGATGGGCGTTTTGAGGCCAAGTGCTGGGGGGAGTCTTTTCAGGAGGGACAACACATCATTCGGACAGGGGTGAAGGCTGTGACGTTTCATCAACTTGAGGTCAGGGAGCTGGGAGGCAGATGGCGGGCGAGGGTGGTTCTGGATCTTTAACGATCAGAACGTTCCCTTCGGCATGGCTCAGGGCAGGCGATCGCTTCGCTTGTTCGACCGGCTTCGCTTGCGGTTTAGGGATTTGGTCGGTCGCATCAGGTCGAGATCTAGAACAAATCGAAGGATTGGAATGTTCAAGAAGCCGTTCACCCTGTTCAAATCGTTTAACCGCTCGCCTTCGGCGACCTCGTTCGAATCGCCCAAGCCCGTTCAAACTGTTCCCTTCGATCGGACTCAGGGCAAGCGGGCCGCTCGATCATCCAGCTATGCTGGATTCGTTCGAAACGTAAAAGCAGAGTGATTACCTCTCCACGACTTGAACGTTTTGTACGAGCGAGGCTTGGCCTCGTGATCGAACAAGGGCAGCGATCGAACGTTTTGGGGGAGGTTGTTAGCATGGCTGACATCAAGATTCGGAAAATCAATGATTTTACCTGGCGCATTCCCCAGGAGGGACGGATGCGGACCCATGGTGTGGTCTACGCCGACGAAAAAATGATGAAGGTCATCCAGAAAGATCAGAGTCTGAGTCAGGTGGCCAATGTGGCGTGGCTTCCTGGAATTGTGGGACCTTCCATGGCCATGCCTGACATCCATTGGGGATATGGCTTTCCGATCGGTGGTGTGGCCGCCTTTGATGGGGAGACAGGGGTCGTCTCTCCTGGCGGGGTTGGCTACGACATCAACTGAGGCGTCCGGCTCATGCGCTCAGGTTTGATGCGCAAAGATCTCGAAGGAAAGATCAGGGACCTTGTTGACGGCCTCTTTGTCAATATTCCCTCAGGGGTTGGATCGAGCCGGAAGGACCTGAGGCTGAGCCAATCAGAACAGAAGGGCGTGCTGACTCAAGGGGCCCGGTGGGCCGTTGAAAGGGGCTTTGGCACATCACGGGATCTCAGGTATATCGAGGAGAGAGGATGTATTGAAGGGGCGGATCCGGACCAGATTTCCAAAAAGGCGATGGATCGAGGACGGCCCCAGCTCGGCACCCTTGGCTCGGGGAACCACTTTGTCGAAGTCGGCTACGTCGAAGAGGTTTTCTCTCTGGAGAAGGCGCAGACCCTGGGACTGGAGAAGGACCAGATCACCGTCATCGTTCACACAGGGTCAAGGGGCCTGGGCCACCAGGTCTGTGATGATCACATCCGGGTGATGCTTCAGGCAGTAAGGAAATACGAAATCGAGCTTCCCGATAGACAGCTCTGCTGTGCCCCGATCACCTCTCCAGAAGGCCGGAGATACCTGGGTGCCATGGCAGGGGCAGCAAACTTTGCCTTCACCAACCGCCAGATCATCACCCACTGGGTGAGAGAGACCTTCGAACGGATTCTCGGAAGGGGCTGTGGGTTAGACCTCGTGTATGACGTCTGCCACAACATCGCAAAGATTGAGCCCCACTCAATTGAGGGAAAGCGTCGAAACCTCTGCGTTCACCGAAAAGGGGCGACCCGCGCCTTTCCGCCCGGTCATCCAGACATACCCCAAGACTATCAGCAGGCAGGACAGCCCGTTCTGATCCCTGGTGACATGGGCAGATACTCGTATGTGCTGGTCGGGACAGAGAAGGCCTACGAGGAGACTTTCGGGAGTACATGCCACGGGGCGGGGCGTCTGATGAGTCGAAGCCAGGCCAAGAAAGCCGCAAGGGGTCGAGCCATAACGAGAGAGTTGGAGGACAAAGGGATTTACGTGAGGGGGGCGGGGATGGCTACCCTCGTTGAGGAGATTTCCGAGGCCTACAAGGATGTGGACGATGTGGTCCACGTGGTCCAAGGGGCCGGAATCAGTGAAGGGGTGGTGAAACTCAAGCCCCTCGGCGTGATCAAGGGGTGATCGGGTCTACCGGTCTATCCCCTCTCCGGGTCCATTGATCGCCTCTTCTATCGGCGAGGAGGCCAGGTCGGGCGTGGCGACATGTAACGCGCCTTCATTCCCTCTACCGTAAACTCCTTAGACTTGCAGAAGTCGATGACTTTGCGTTCCCAATCTTCGATAAGTTGGGCGGCTTCAGGGATGTCTCTTGCGATTTCCTGAGGGATGGAGATGACGCCGTGCTTGTCGCCCATGATCAGATCGCCGGGTTTTACCACCAGACTCCCGACCTTGACTGGAATGCCCACTTCCACAAGATGCACATAGGAGTGGGAGACGGTGACGCATCTAGAGAAGAAATGGAATCCAATCTCTCTCACCTCATCCAGGTCCCGCACCGAACCGTCGGTAACGGTGCCGACACACCCCAAGGCCTTGTGCATGTTAGCGTTTACCTCGCCCCAGAAAGAGCCGACAACCGGGTTGTCGATGTCGTGGATCACCGCTACCCTGGGTTCCGGTATCTTCCCTATCTCCTCCCACCACGCCGGCGGTTGAACCCGGCGACCCTCTGGCGAGTCAGCGGTTATGACGGCCGTGGCGGCGTAGCCAATCATGGGCTCCAACTCGGGAAAGACGCACTGGATCTCGGGGAGCATGAATCCCTCGTTTCGCGGGCGAATGTTGAAGAGCTCAATGGCATTGGCTATCGCGCAGGTAGGCCACCGGCGCAGCTGCTCCATTTCCTCAGGCCTCAGGTACTCGGGCATCTTTCACCTCCATAGTCGTGATAGGAAATCCCTCCACGACTCCATTACTCCAGCAACGAGTCGAATCGGACAGAGCAGTTGTAACCCCTTTCCGGGGGACATCAAAGCCACGTCCTTAGGCCGCCGGTTCTCTGCTCTCCCCAAAGGAAAGCAACCTCCCTTCCTCGGTAAACCGGAGCTGCACAGGCGTTTCGTCGACCGTGATGCTCTCTTGCTTGGACAATTCCGGCACCAAAGCCTCTGTCGCCCAAAACGTCTCAAGCTTGAGGGTATTGACGATTCGAACCATGCGAACGCGATGAGGATTCGGAACATGGGAGAGGGCCGCCTCCAGGACGAGTCGGTCGTTCTCCAAAGCGATGGGAAATCGAACACTCCGCCAGATCCCGGTTGTGAGGGCGTTGGCTTGGGTTGCCTGGATATTCACTTTGTCGATCACCCTGCGAGTTGTCAAATCCACCAAGCCGATCCCTAACGCATTGCCGTTTGACTGGGAAGTCAGATCGAGCACGATGATTGTCCCATAATCAGGCTTTCTCGGGCCACCGTCTCTGCGCCAAAACCCGATGACATTTGGATCGATTCCGGTTCCGCTGATGTTCTTTCCCATTTCATCCACCACCAGGATATCGAGGTCTTCCAAAGGGATCCTTGGCAAGAATTTCCATGCCATCTCCAGTAGCGCTTTGTCCGTCTCGACGAATTGATCAGGGAGGGCAAATCGAATCGTGTGGAGTTGGTCTGCACTATTCTCCAGAATTGCTATCCCAAACAGGACCCGAGCTTTTCTGAGAATCATCTCGGCTGCAGGTACAATGGAATCGCCCAGACCGAAGGTATGCATATTCAAAGCCCCTTGATGTTTCCCGCAGCCTACAGCAAGCATCTTACACAGACCCGATTCGACCACACTGCGAAAAGCCGTGTGCGGTTTGACCCGATTCATGACGACGAGGTGATCGGCTTCAAGGGCATCCCTTGAGATAAACACCTCTGCTCCAGACGCCACCCTTCCCACTGAAACCACGTCCATGTTGGAAACGATTGGTGCGCCGACTGAGGATTCGGTGATGCCCAGGGCGTTGAGCAATCTAGCCTGTCCCTCGGCCGTGGCTCCACCATGGGAGCCCATGGCTGGCAGGATAAAGGGCTTGAGTTCCACCCTTCGAAGACATTCGACGACTGAAGACACGAGCGCTCCAAGGTTGTGGATACCCCTTGATCCCACGGTGACCGCCACCGTCTGGCCGGGCTGGACCTTCTCGAGCACCGGCATTCCGGAGAATCCCTCACGGATGACGCCAGGGACATCCTGAATGGAAGTTGTCTCAAACCGTTGCCGAACAGGATACATCTTGGGAAGATCCATGGATTCTCCTTGATGAGATACAGAATTTCAACCAATGGCTAATGTAGTGTCCCAATAATAACTTGAATAATTTACACGCTCGCACACTGTCTTGAAAACCGACATCCTAAATCCGAAATTCGAATATCGAAATGCGAAACAAATCCGAATATCAAATGACCAAAATCGACTTCGCTGAGCCTTCGACCCGAGCAGTTCGGCCCTGAGTTCACTGCCGAAGGGCTTAGGCCGAGGGGCTCGTCGCAGGCCCAAACGTGTTTAGAGCATTGGAGAATTCGAGTTTTGACATTGTCCTTCGACTTGGCTCAGGATGGTGAGTCCTTCGACTCTGCTCAGGACCGTGAGCCTGTCGAATGGCTTGTCGAACCATTTCGGGTTTCGAATTTCGTGCTTCGAGTTTTGAATTCTGACATCTCCATAGGTACGATCAGTTTTAGTGTAACTTCTGTAAACCACTCTTGGGACATTGTACTAGAAGGGATTTGAGCCCCCTCGAGGCATACGACCCGGATCGCTAATCCTCGATCCCTGCAAGCCGCTTGGCCCACCTCTTTTTGTGTTCCATATCAGATTCTCTGAGGATGGTAATCCGATGTGCCGCAGCAGATCCCCCTCCGTGGATGTCCGAGATCGTGTCTGCACTCTCCAGAACCATTTTCTCGACAAGGCGGAACATCTTGATGCGGTTCATCGTGGGGACATCGGCCGCTCCCTTAAGGTATTTCTCAACGAGAGGTCCAACCTCAGGATTCTTCAAATCCTTGTCCGAGGGAAGATCGGCCACGTATCCACCTGCCACATCCACGAGAAGCCTTCCCGCTTCCGCCATCTCCTTGCCCTCGTGAATCTTCGAGGCGTTGGCAAGGACCGGATCGATGAAATAGGTCCCCGAAGGCTCCTGCTTTCCCTCATAGGATGCGGCAAGGCTGCACCCGTACAGGGTCTCTGCACGGTGAATCATATCGACAATCTTCTCCTTCAGATGACTTGCCTTGGTGGTCCCGTTGTATTGCATCATCAACTGAGCCGCACCGATCATGGCATCGATCTTGCCCGCCTTGCACCCGCCATGGGATTGGCGATGATAGGCGGAGAAGCGTCCCACAATCTGACCGGCAAACTCCGTCTCGCCGCACATGAATACCCGTTCCCAGGGCACAAAGACATCATCAAATATCAGCGTGGGACAGTACTTGCTGTATCGGATATTGCCGCAGTCCGCACCTTCAAGCTCCCGGGTGTCGAGAGAACTTCTTCCCACCAGGTGAATCAGTCCCTTCGTGTCTGCGGGAATCGCAAATGCCACCGCATAGTCTTTATCCTCTTTGCCGAGAGCCCTGGTGGGAAGCACGATGATCTCGTGGGAACTCAGAGATCCGGTTTGATGGGCCTTGGCGCCTCGAACAATGATGCCCTCTCGGCTCTTATCGACCACGCGTAGATAGAGATCCTTGTCCTCCTGCTCGTGGGGGCTCAGGCTCCTGTCACCCTTCACGTCGGTGACACTGGCATTCCCGGTCAGGTCATTGGTCTGAACGGTTTTTAAGAAGTCGACAAACCGATCATAGTAAGGGGTCCCATGTTTCTGATCCATATTGTACGTCACAATAGAGAGCGCCCCAAGACAGTCCAACCCGGTGCAGCGCTGAAAACAGGTCCCTGTGTACCCGCCAAGAATTCGGTTGAGCTTGACCCGCATGACGAGGTCCTGAACCGACCGAGCCGGCAAGGTGAATCGGTTAACGATTTCTCCCGTCAAGGGAGACTCCGTTGTGATCAAGTCACGGTACTCTTCCGTCTCCGCTAACTCATACGTTGCCGCTGTGGCATTGATGCCGGCAAATATCCGCGGGTTGTCGACCGGATTCTCTATTTTTTCACCAAACATGTACACGGTGGGTTTGAGCTTGCGTAGACTCTCGATGTATTGCTGCTTCGTTTTCAGGGCCATGGTCTCCTCCTACGATGACTCAAATTCCAACCCTCGCCGAAAGGCCTTGAGGTTCATGTCTATTTTGGATTTGGGCACCGAAAAACGGATCGCTTTCTCCATCGCATCGGGAGAAACAACCCGCGTCGCGCCGATCAGGACCCCCAAGATCACCAGGTTGGTCACAATGCTGTTTCCGATCTCTTTGCTGGCAATGCTTGTGGATGGAATCTGAATGAGTCTGTATCCATTTGGGGGCGGTTCGTGAATCATGTCGGAATCGATGATCAAGGTGCCTCCCGGTTTCAGTTGGGGAAAATAGCGGGTTACGGCCTGAGGCGCCTGGGCCACCAGGACGTCAGGGTGAACCACTCGAGGATAGACGATCGGTTCATCGGAGATGATGACCCACGTGACGGCTGCCCCGCCTCGCAATTCCGAGCTATAGGCTTGCGTCTGCAAAGCCTTCTTGTTGTCGAACACCACAGCGGCCGTTCCCAGAAGGGTGCCTGCCATGATGCTCCCCTGACCCCCCACGCCTGCAATGATTAAATCCGTTCTCATTTCTCCTCGCTTATCCGCTTCTTCGTTTTGGCAATCTCTTCACATAGCTCGGGCTTATCGATGTCCACGAACTCGCCAACCACGATCTTATCTCCAATCTCACCAAACCCCTTCTCAATCGCCTTTTTGACCGAAATCGACCCCTCCTTGAAGGTCTTCAGCATTTCCACCGCGCTACCGGCCCCTGTCTTTGCCCCAAACTGAACAGGGCACTGGGAGATGACTTCAACAAAGGCGAATCCCCTCTTCTCGATCGCCCGCTTTATGCTTTTCGTCAGCTGACGAGGATGGTACGCAGTCCACCGGGCCACATAGGGAGCTCCAGCCGCCTGGACCATGGGGGCGATGTCAAAGGCGTTTTCCACGTTTCCATAGGGGGTCGTGATCGTTCGAGCCCCCCTCGGCGTTGTCGGGGCCACCTGCCCTCCGGTCATTCCATAGATGCCATTATTGATACAAATGACCACCATGTCGATGTTTCGACGGGCCGCATGAATCAAGTGATTACCTCCGATGGCGGTCAGATCTCCGTCTCCACTGATCACCATGACCTTCTTATCTGGCAGATTCAGCTTGACACCGGTTGCATAGGCAATGGGCCTCCCATGGGTCGTGTGGAGAACATCAGCGTTGAAGAACGGGCTGATCACCCATGCAGCGCATCCAATTCCAGAGACAAAGACAAAGTCGTCCATGTCGAGTTTCAGTTCGTCAATGGCTCTCAAGACACACTGCATGATCGTTCCGTCACCACAACCCGGGCAGAACCCTGTCGCCTGAACAGACGGACGGATGTATTTCCTCAGCGGGTGTTGAACGGCATTCATTGGTACGTCTCCTCGATCTTTTCGACCACATAGTCCAATCCATGAACCTGCCCCAGAATTTCAGGGGGCAGGAATTCAACGTCGGCGTGGCTGACGGATTCGGCCCTGACATAGGGATAGTATTGACCCGAATTATTTTCCAGCACGAGAATTCGCTTTACAGTGAGAGCCAGGTCCCGTATCTCTTCCTGGGGAAAGGGCCACGACGTGATGATCCTGAGGTATCCAACATTCAATCCTTTCGATCGGGCCACATGAACCGCCTCTTTTGCGCAACGAGCCACAGCCCCGTATGCCAACAATGCCAAGTCACACCCATCATAATCAGCCTCGACCTGAACGATCTCATCTCGGTGCTTAAGAATCTTGTCTCTCAAGCGTCGGATGAAATTGTTCAGGGCCGTAGGGTCAATCAGGTTTCTGTTTCCGTGTTCGTCGTGACAGGAACTGGTGACATGGCTCTTGAACCCTCTGCCAAATATGGGCATGGGAGCGACGTCTTCATCCAAGAACACTTTGATCTTGCTGAGATCCGCCCCCTCCTCCGGGACCTTTCGATACACCCGGTGGACCTGATCGGGGTCTGGGATGGTAACCTCCTCTCTCATGTGACCGACGAAGGCATCGGACATGACAAACACAGGGACGCGGTACGTTTCGGCCAGGTTAAAGGCATGAACCGTCAGGTCGAACATCTCTTGAGGACTGGAAGGACATAACGCAATAATCTCATAGTCCCCGTGGGAGCCTCGTCGGGGTTGGACCATGTCTCCTTGAAGGCCCATCGTCGGTGCTCCCGTGGTCGGTCCTCCTCGCTGAACATTGACCAGGACACAGGGGGTTTCGACCCCCACAGCGAATCCGATGTTCTCAAGCATCAGGCTGATGCCGGGCCCGGACGTGGGGACCAGAACTTTCTTCCCAGTCCAGGAGGCGCCGATCGCCGCACAGATGGCACCGATCTCATCCTCGGTCTGCAGGAAATACCCCCCCACCTCCAGCAGACGTTTTGCCAGGGTATGCGTAATCTCCGAAGCCGGGGTGATCGGATACCCCGCAGCAAACTCACAACCCGCAGCGATGGCCCCTTCGGCACACGCCACATTACCCATCATGAAGTGCTTTCCGGTGCGTATCCCTCTCTTTTCCATCGTTTCAAGAGATCCCTTTCATCGAGACGTTGTTTTCTTTTTGGCCTTTTCGACAATGATCGCCATGTCCGGACAGAAGATCATACAGTTTTCGCATTGGGTACAGGCTTCTTCATCGATGACTTTGGGTGGGAAAAAGCCCTTTTCGTTCAACGCGTCACACACCCCGAATACATCCTTTGGACAAACAAATCTGCAGATGCCGCAGTCGGTGACCCCTTTGCACGCCTCCCTCAATATGAAGACCTTGGCCCCTTTGGTTCCCTCCATAGCGCTCCTTCCGTTTCTACCCTCCAAGGTAGAGGCGCTTTACCTGCTGATTGTGCATGATTTCCTCGCCCGTTCCCTCAAAGCGCTTCTGCCCCAGTTCCAGGACGATGGCATGATGGGATATGGACAATGCCCTCTTTGCATTCTGCTCAACAATGAGGATGGTCGTCCCATCAGCGTTAATATCGTTGATCTTTTCAAATACGGTTTCCGTTGTCCTTGGCGCCAGACCGAGAGACGGTTCATCGAGCAGGATCAATTTGGGATGGAGCAGCAAGGCCCTTCCCATCTCCAGGATTTGTTGTTCCCCCCCGCTGAGATTGCCAGCCATCTCATCTGCCTTTTCTCGGAGGACCGGAAATTTGACCATAACCTCCTCGATGTCGCTCTCGACCTTATCGTCATTGCGGGTAAAGGCACCCATCTCCAGGTTTTCTCTGACCGTCATGGCTGGGAAGTTACATCTGCCCTGGGGGACGTAAGAGAGTCCCTTTTTCAGTATTTCACCCGATGGGAGGTTGGTGATATCTGAGCCATCAAAGTGATTGCTCCCCTTGCGGGCCTTGATGAGTCCAAAAATCCCCTTGAACAGAGTCGATTTCCCTGCGCCATTTGGCCCGATGATGCATGCAATCTCATGGCGCCTTATCTGAACCGATACGCCTCTGATGATATCAATCTCGCCATAACCCGTGACGTAATCCCTGATTTCCAGTATAACATCATCCATGATCCCTTTACCCAATATCGATGTTTACGGTGAATTCATCAAATCCAATTACGGTGATGAGTGCCATAACCCCTATGCCCCAAAATAGGCCTCTATGACATCATCGTTATTCTTAATCTCTTCGGGCCTTCCCTCGGCGATCTTTTCACCATAGTTGAGAACAACAATCCGATTACATAATTCCATGACGACATCCATGTTGTGTTCGATGATACAGAATGTATACCCTTGCCTGTTCAGTTGAGTGATGTGATCCATCATCTTTCTGATCATGGTTGGATTTACCGCAGCTGCAGGCTCATCGAGCAACACCAGTTCAGGGTTGGCCATAAACGCCATGGCGAACTCCAGGAGTTTGTGTTGTCCATAGGAGAGGTGTCCGGCCAAATTGTCCTTGAGAAAGGCGATATTTACAAAATCCAGTAGTTCCAAAGCCCTTTCCCGGGCTTGTTTCTCAAGACGTCTGACATAGGGAGTCCTAAATATGGATGACAGTATCCGTTCTCCCTGGTGCTGCTGCATGGCGAGAAGCATGTTTTCCATCACGGTCATCTGGGGAAATATTCTGATGATCTGAAAAGTCCGGCTCACCCCTTTCAGGGCGATTTCATGGGTCTTCAGGTCGGTAATATCCTCTCCCTTAAACTTAACCCGTCCTCCGGTAACCGGAAGGACACCGGTGGCGCAATTGAACAGGGTGGTCTTGCCTGACCCGTTCGGTCCGATAAGACCGACGATTTCCCCCTTATTGACTTGGAAGTCCACCCTGTCGAGGGCAGTGAGACCGAAAAAATTCTTGGTCAATTCAATCGTTTCCAGCAGTATCACCCCGTTCTCACCTTCCTTTTCGCGAGAATCTCGTTGATCTTGCCTCCGATACCCCCGGGCATAAAGACGATTGTGAGGAGTAGGATGAAGCCATAGATGACATCCCTGAATTCAGGCGTAATCCTGAGATATTCAGGAATGAACGTAAACGCTATGGCGCCGATGATGACGCCATGGATGGTACCGGAGCCCCCGAGGATGACCATGATCAGAAGCATGGTAATATAGTAGAAATCGGTAAACTCAGGACCGAGAAAAGCGATATAGTGGGCCGTAAAACTCCCCGCAATTCCTGCGAAGAATGCCCCGATGGCGAAGGCAATCATTCGATACTTGAATGCATTGACTCCCAGCGTTTCCGCGAGAACCTCATTCTCCCTGATGGAAAGCAAGGCACGACCCACCCGGGAGTGTATCAGTAGGTAGATAAAGGCACAGGTAATGATCACCAAAACCAGCACAAAATAGTAATAGTCCGAAAGAGTTTCGATGTGTATTGCCCCCACGAAGGGGATGTCAATGACCGGCCTCGGAACTCCGGGGATTCCCATGGGTCCCTTTGTCAGGCTAACCCAGTTTATCCATACCGCCTTCATGATCAGGGTGAAGGCCAGGGTCACAATGGCAAAGGAATGATAGGAGAGTCTCAGGGCTGGGAAGCCCACTGCCAATGCGACGATCAATGCGAGAATCCCGGCAATCGGAAAAGCGACAATGAAGGGAACATCCAGTCTCATCACCAAGAGAACAGAGGTGTAAGCACCGACTCCATAAAAGGCCGGATGTGCCAGGGATAACATCCCAAGGTATCCCACGACGATATCATAACTCAAAGCGAAAATAATGTAGATCCCCGAATAGATGAGGAGATGCATTACGTAGGATGAGGTGACAAAAGATGGAATTCCCAGTAGGAAAGCTCCCACTGCGATGACTATCACGAGCTTGAAGACCTTCATCTCCATCTTCCCTATATGCCTACTTTCCTCCCGAATATCCCATGGGGTCTCCAAAGCAGGATAATGATCATCACCACAAAGGCAAATACATCCTTGTACTGAAGCGAAACGTAGGCCGTGGCAAAACTCTCGACCATTGCCAGGATAAATGCAGCATAGATTGTGCCCTTGACATTGCCGAATCCCCCCATGATCACCGCGGCAAAGCATTTCAAGACCAACAGCAATCCCATTACGGGATGGATAGACATGACGGGTGCCACAAGGGCGCCCCCAAAACCAGAGAGTCCCGCACCCAGTGCGAAGGAAATTGTTGAGATTCGCGCAACATCGATGCCAATGACTCGGCACGCCTCTTTATTCTGAGAGACAGCCCGCATGGCCTTTCCCGTCTTTGTCTTCTGAATGAAATAATGGAGGGCAATGAAAATAGTGAAAGCAAAGATGATGATCATGAGTCTCTGAAAGACAATAACAATTCCGAATATATGGATGTTCATACTGGCAAGTTCAATTATAATTGTGCGAGGGTTGGGGGTCCACAGGACGATGGCTCCGTTTTGCAAGATGATCGATATTCCAAGGGTTGACAGGATGGGTAGTTGCCATGCCCTTCCGATTAAGGGGCGGATGGCAAATCTTTCGACAATCAATCCAATGATGATCATTACAAAAACGGAAACCCCTATGGCAAGGGGATAGGGGATCTGAGAGAGGGAAAGGAGAAACGCGAAGTACGCGAGGTACGCCCCCACCATGTAGAACTCTCCCTGGGCGAAATTGACCACCTCGAGGATACCGAAGACAATGGTAAGACCCACGGCGACCAACGCGTAAATCGCACCAAAGGAAATGCCATTGACGATGAGCTGTAGGACTGTTTCCATATCTGAACGTCCTTTTCCCCCATGGTTCGCTAATGGCACAAATCTGAGGGGCAGGCCATGTCTCCACTTCCGTCAAGACATATCCTGCCCCAACAAACCTGTGAATCTTCAGTTATCAAAACGTGGGGTTACCCTTTTCGGTTCTCCTCCTTACTTTTTGGCTTTCTCTTCCCAATAACCGGTAGGTCGGTCAACCTGTACCTCCTTGACAACCTTGACCTTGCCATCCGTGATTTTCGCGATGACAACCCATGTCCATGCCTGATTATGGTCGTCAAACTTCACGTGTCCAGAGATCGTGTCCATATCAACCTTCTCTAAGCCTCTCTGGATCCCAGCAGATGTGGCGTCTCCGGATATCCTGATGGCCTCGGCGATCAACTGAACACCCACATAGCCATAGGCTGATGGTTCAATCGGATCGTATCCCCACCGAGCAATGTAGTCCTCCTCAAATTTCTTGTTCATCGGCCTGTCTATACCGGGATACCACGACTCGCTTCCGATAAGACCCTCGGCAACGTCTTTCCCCACGAGTTTGACAAACTGTTCGTTGACCATGTCGCCCTGGTTGAATACGGGCTGCGTCATGCCGAGTTCGGCATACTGCTTCATAATGACAGCACCACTTGTTGTCCTGGCAGCTACGAAGAGGGAGCTTGGGTTTAAACCTTTGATTTTTGTAAGTACAGGCAGAAAATTCGTTTCCCCTTCATCATAATAGTCAATACTCAGGACTTTGCCCCCTTCTGACTCCATCACTTTCTTGAATGACGCAGCCACACCACGGCCCCAGTCATCATTGACCATGAGATAGGACGATGTCGGTCCTCCTAATTCTACGATCATCTTGGCAAAAACCAACGCATTGATGTCATCGGGGAGATTCGGACGGAAGAGCCATTTGTTGCCACCCACACCTGCTCTTTCCGTGATCTTGGGATTTGTCGAGGTTTCGACGACATTGGGAACCTTTTCCTGTTTGTTAATGGGCATGGCAGCCAGGGTGGCCGAGCTGCAGAGATGCCCGATTGTGGCGACGACCTTATCCCTGGAAATGACCTTTCTTGTCGCTGAAGCCGATTCGGCTGGGTTGCACTTGTCGTCTGCCGCATACAACTTGATGGGCCGCCCCAGGAGTCCTCCAGCAGCGTTGATCTGTTCCACGGCCAATGTTACGCCTTTCATTGCTTCGTTTCCCACAATTGAGACTGAGCCCGTCAGGGGACCGACATAGGCAATCCTGATCGGTTCTGCAGCAAAGATAAAGGATGAGAAACAGATTAACGTCAATGCCATAGTCATAACGATTATGCTTTTTCTCATGATCATTTCCCTCCGTATTTCTTATACTGGATTTTTCACACCTCAACACCCATTGATCTCGTCCCCTTTTATCACCTCCTTCCCTAGAATTCCTGCAGTAGCCTTCCGAAACCAGGGATAGAGTCACTGCATCCGATGGTTCGGAGAGCCGCCCAGAACGTAGCCTGATTGCTTGTGACCACAGGTTTCTTACAGTCCTCCTCCAGGCGTTCGATGATATCGAAGGTTCGGTAGTTCGTACAGCTCACAAAAATCGCCTGGGCCGACGGATTGTCCAGGCTTTTGACAAATCGGTAGGTATTCCCAGGCATTTCACACCCGATGAGAAAGGCATCGGTGATCCCCAAACCTTTGATCGCAAGGACCTCGAAACCATTCTCTTCGAAGAAGCGCTTCTCCAGTCGATTAATCTCTTCAGGATAGGGGGTGGCGATGACGAGTCTCTTGACCTTGAGGTTCTTTAAGGCCTCTACGACAGCCCCGGATGTGGTCACGGATGGAACGTGAGCGGTTTTCTCGATGAGTTCTCTCAGTTCACCTTCACCTCTTCCTCCCTGAATAAAACTGCCAGCCGTGCACGTGAAGGCAACGACATCAACATGGGCGCTCGCCAGTTCATCGGTCGCCCTTTCCACATGTTTGATCAACCCCAGGGTATCATCATAATCAGACTTCGTATTTCTCATCCTCGCGGCGAAACTCGCTATTCCCTCCGGAGCGATCCGATTCATTTCGGGTTCTGCAACGGTGTTCACCGAGGGAACCAGCAAACCAATCCTCCCCCGCCAGCCATACATATTCACTTCCCCCTTATCCCATCGATTTCTGAAGCGAAGACAACCCGCCTGCACCCTCGAGCACGGTCTCTCAGTGGTATGACTGCTTGGCGTGTACCGATCAACGAATAGGCGTGAGTTACGCTTTGCCGGTTACCGTTCCAGCCTTCAGTGCTCATCCTGGGAGAGCGTTCTATTCTAATGAATTCGATGAGAAGAGTCAACCCCTATTCTAGGTTCCCTCCCCGAAAGATGGCAGAGGCAGCTTCGACACCTCGCCCCAATTCACTCAAATAACCGACGTCTTTCAGTGCTCCTTCAAATGCCCTGAGGGTGGGCAAGATAAAATCAGGAGATGCGACGATGCCCATGTGCCCGATGCGCCAGGTGCTGGTTGCGAGCTTCTCAAGACCCCCCGATATCATGACACCGTACTTCTCTTTCATAATATCCAGTACCTTTTTGGAATCAATCCCTTCTGGAACCTTTATCGCTGTGACCGTATGGGAGGCAATTTCACTCTCCCCAAATGCCTCGAGGCCGAGCGCCCTGACGGCCTCTCTCACAGCCTTTCCAGAGATGTGGTGACGCCTGAATCGATTCTCAATCCCTTCTTCCAGAATCATTGCGACGGCTTCCTGAAGGGCAAAGACGAGATGCACGGGCATGGTTATCGGCTGTCTGCGGAAACCGAAGACCAAGTCTCCACCCCGTTCAGGGGGGATCCACATTTTCTTCCACCGGTACAAATCATAGGCAAAGTCCATCGCAGGTCTCTTTCTCTCTTCCATGACCTTCCATGCCTTCTGGCTGACCGACAAAATCGCCAGCCCTATAGGGGCTGCCAGGCATTTCTGAGATGCGGTCGAGTTTATGTCTATCCCCCACGCATCGGTTTTAACATCCACACCACCCAGGGAAGAGACTGAGTCCACGATAAACAGCACATCGTATCGCTTCGTCAGCTCGCCCAGCTCCTGAATCGGATACATACACCCGGTCGTGGTCTCATTGTGGACAACCGTAATGGCCTTGAAACCCCCCTCAGCGAGGATCGTCTCCACTTTATGGAGATCAAGATTCTTCCCCCATTCGACCGGGTACTCTACGGCCTTTCCCCCGATGCGATCGACCATCTCCTTCATCCACGGTCCAAATATCCCGGCGGTAATGGAGAGGACTTTGTCTCCTGGCTCGATCAGGCTATTGATCGCGGCCTGATGCCCAACTCTGCCCGAACCCGGGACCGCGATGATTTCGTTTTCTGTTTGAAATATTTCACGCATCTGGAGCAGGGTGTTGTCCAGGACATCTACATTGAATTTGGGATCGTGGTGATTGTAGCTTTGCTTGATCATGGCAAAGATGACTCTCCATGGAATCTCTGTAGGGCCTGGAATCATCAACAGAGGTTTCTCTCTGGCCTGGGAAAACAGTTTTTCAGAATCCAACTCCATTTTACACCTCCGTGCTTTCGATTGTGACTGTCCGATCTATTTCGCCTCTGACATGCAGTAATGATTGAATGCCCCAACGACTGGGTAGTTAGTGGAGTGTCTAATAATTACTTGCACAATTTAAGCGATCGCAGGGTAACCTGAGAACCGACATTTTAAATACGAAATTCGAATATCGAAATGCGAAACAAATCCGAATATCAAATGACCAAAATCGACTCGGCGACTCGACTGAGCGGCTCACGCTGAGCTCGTCGCAGGCCCAAACATGTTTAGAGCATTAGAAAATTCGAGTTTTGATATTGTTTCGAGTTTCGAATTTCGTGCTTCGAGTTTTGAATTTTGACGTCTCAAAACTTACGATCAGTTTAAGTGTAACTTTTGTAAACTACTTTTGGGACCTAATACAGGCTAGAGTTCCAGGATCTCGGTTTGGGATTTCGTGAGCATATCACAACCCCTCTCGGTGACGACGAGCATATCCTCTGGAGCAACCCCCCCTAATCCCCACACATAATAGGGTGTCTCAACGCACAACACCATATTCGTCTCCAGGGGCATTTCGTTTTTCGGGGATAGTATGGGTGCCTCGTGCGCATCCAGGCCGATCCCATGACCCACATGATGTCTTCTGTAATCCTTATACCCGGCCTCTGGAGGAATAACGACCGCGGTGTTGAATACGTCACATACCCTGACTCCCGCACGGACCTTTCCTATGGCCGCCTGTTCCGCCCTGAAGGTGATATCATAATAATCCCTCATCTCCTGCGACGCTTTACCCACGACGGCAAAGCGACATATGTCGGAGACATATCCCTTGTATGAGGTGGAGGCATCAATCCTGATCAATTCCCCTTTTCTCAATACCTTATCCGTCGGCAGACTTGGCCCATATGCGCCTCTTCCGGCAAAGGACACCTGAACGTACAGGGTATCCACGCCTTGGGCATTCACCCTTTCCCTGAACACCCGATCAAGATCACTTTCCGTAACCCCCGGCTTTGATGCATCCAAGGCCGCCTCAATCCCCATCTGAACCGTATCGGATGCTCTCTTCAGTCTCTCTATTTCTTCGTCGTTTTTAATCATCCGCAGTTTGATCAGAATATCCGAGGCATCAACGAATTCAGCCCCTGGGAAACGTTTTTTCAGCCCCTGAAATGTAGACAAGGGCAAATGTCTCTCCTCTATCCCGATTCTCCCCGAACGGTATCCCAATTCCTCGATAGCCCTGATCAATCCCTCAAAGGGACTCGCTACAACCCTGTCAGAGAAGTCTTCTCCCCCTTTTACGTAGAAGAACCCTGGAAGAAGGACCTTTTCAAAGGGCGTGGGGAAATCATTAAACCAGAATCGCTCGGAATGGGAGGCGACCAAGTATCTCTCCTGATCCTCCCGCAAAGGGATTATGGCAAATGTCTGGGCATCTGAGGCGATCAGGCAGTCGAATGAATCAAAATTAGAGGCATAATAGACGTGTTTTGGCAGGTTGAGGACAAGAACATCGATCCCTCTCTCCCCCATGAGGGTTCTTGCTCGTCCAAAATCGATCATGGCTAGCGTCTCGAGCGACAGGTTCCCCATCGATCTTCCCCTTTCTATCCCGGTGATTTTTAGGCCCTTCGCATATTGAAGGGAGTTGAGGTGAGTCGAGGTGTTTTCACGCTTTTCGATTGGTTTCCAATTCTGTCCCCTGTGATTAACACGGGCATTCGAATTTTGCAACGATTTCTTTTTCGGATTGACAAACGGGGAGAGATCGGTTTACTATGGACTCCTACATGATCAATACCCTATCGACCGTTCCAGCCAGAAAGACATCCAGAAGCGTCTTTCCTTTGTCTAGATGAGAAAGCGGATTATCCGGTGGTTGAGTACACAGAAGGTTTTTCGTCCCGTGGAATTCGAGTCAGGAGGAGACCATGGAAATCAAGGATCTCAAGGGTGTCATCGTTGCTATCGCTACCCCTTTTGAGGAAGAGGGGCGGTTGGATGTCGAGGGGTTGAAGCGACTAACCCAATATGTACTCGACGGGGGAGTCCATGGGATCATGACGACAGGAGGAACCGGTGAGTTTCCAAGTCTTCTCCGGGAGGAGAAGAGAATCGTCACCGAGACGGTGGTGCAAGCGGTCAGGGGATGCATCCCTGTCATCGCGGGAACAGCCGCTTGCAGCACGATGGAAGCCATCCTGCTCTGTCAGGATGCCAGGGATGCCGGTGCAGATGCGGTGATTCTGACGCCGCCCTATTATTTCAAACTCCCAGATGAATCCCTGAGAGATTACTTCAAAGACGTTGCCCGAAACGCAGGACTCCCCGTGGTGGTCTACAACAACCCTTTATATACCGGGAATAACTTGAGCCCGGAACTGATGAGGGATATCTCAGAGACTGAAGGGGTGATTGGAATGAAACAGTCCAATCCCGATTTTGGGCAACTTGTGGAGATCATCAGGGCTGCAGGGGATTCCTTCGCGGTTCTCACAGGGATCGATAGCCAGTTCTACCCCGCGCTGTGTGTTGGAGGGCAGGGGATATTCTCTACAGCAGCCTGTGTAGCTCCCAGGATGATGGTTGGGATCTACGAAGCCTTTCAAAAGGGAAACCATGGGGAGGCGTTGAGTCAACATATGAAGGTCCAAATCCTGAACCGCTTTCTGGAATACGATCCCGGATATGTGGCCCCTTGTAAAGAAGCCTTGAAGATGATGGGCCTTCCTGGAGGACCGGTGAGGCGCCCTCTTCCCTCCCTCACATCGGCTCAGAGAGATGATTTGAAAGATGCTCTGAAGGAACTCGGCCTCCTTTGAGGCTTCGATGCAACGGGGAATCGGGGGGTGTCCTCTAACCGTGGGAAAAAGAGAATCAACAGGGAGGGGGGCTCAATCCCCTTGGCGGGTCAATTGAAACCAAATACTCTGGGTGGGGAGTCGTTGTTTGATTACAATTTGAGTCAACACAGAACGAGGGAGGAAATCAATGGGAAAATCAGTCGAGGGAATTATTCCGGCAGTCGTCACACCATTTGACGAAAACGAGCATGTGGATGAACAGGGCTTCAGAGAGATCATCAACTATCTGATAGACAGTGGGGTCCATGGGCTATTCCCGGTCGGAAGTCAGGGAGAATTCTTTGCCCTCACGATGGAGGAGAAGAAGAGATTGATCGACATTGCCGTAGAAGAGGTGGGGGGCCGAGTTTTTGTCATGCCCAACGCAGGCGCCATCACGACAAGGGAATCCATCGAAATCTCCCAATATGCCGAAAAGGCAGGGGCTGACTGCGTCTCCGTCATCACGCCCTTTTTCATAAGCCCGACTCAGGAAGAACTCTATGAGCATTTCAAAGCCATCTGCCGATCGGTCAAGATTCCTGTCCTGTGCTACAACAACCCGGGTCGGACGGGGGGGGTGGCCTTAACCCCTGCCACACTTGCCCGGCTTGCAGCGGAACTACCAAACTTCGCAGGGATCAAAGACAGTTCGGGTGATCTCACCCAGGTCGCCGAGATGATCCGGCTCTGTCCGCCCGATTTCAAAGTCATTATGGGAAGAGATACATTGATCTACGGGGCTCTTGTCTACGGTGCAGCGGGTGCCATTGCTGCAACGGCAAATGTCGCCCCAAGACTGATTGTCGGGATCTACCAGGCCTTCCGAGAGGGGGATCATGAGGAGGCAAAGCGATGTCAGCGAGAACTGGCCCCTCTGCGGATTGCCTTTGGCCTAGGAACATTCCCCGTTGTAATTAAGGAAGCCTTGACCATGATGGGGCTGCCCGGAGGTCGATGTCGGAAGCCGATACAACCCTTAGACGACGGAAAGAGGGCTCAGTTGCGCGAGATCCTCATCAAAATGGGGATAATCCCGGCGTGAGACAACCCCGCAAAGAAACGGCTCTATGGCCGGAGGCGCTCGTTCGCGTAGCTCCTTCCAGAGGATCGGGGTCTGATGGATCCCTAGGGAGGGGTAGATGGGTCAATCGGATAGCAACCGTATTTGAATGAAGCTTCGAGCATTGCGATGTAATTCTCCACCGGAACGTAGTCGGTGATGGAATTACTTGATCCGACACAATACCCGCCACCCGGGGCCAATCGGGATATCTTTTGTTTCACTTCATCTTCCACACCTTCTGGGGTTCCTCGGGTCAGCGTTTCTCCCAGGTCGATGTTTCCAATCAGACAGAGTCTGTTGCCATGCTTCTCTTTGAGGCTGAAGATATCCATGGCCTTGGGTTCGATCGGATGCAAGGCGTTAATTCCACAGTCCATTAGATCTTCGATGACATCCAAGATACAGCCATCTGAATGATAGATCAGAGGAAGGGAACGCTTCTCACATATTTGTTTGTATTCGATAAACCATGGAAAGAGATGTTCCCGATAGAAGTCAGGAGATACCATGGGCGCGGTTGAATAGGCTAGATCATCGACAAGCCACATGGCGCCCAACACATCAAAGCTTGCCATAGTCTCAAAGATCTTCAATTGAATCGAGGCGATTTTCTCCATCACTTTTTGGACGAACCCCATATTGTTCAGTGTGCTCATGCAGAAATTCTCAAATCCCATCAATTCCCATGCGGCCGAAAAAACCTTGCCCCCAACCGCAATCACCCTCATGCCTTCGGGAAGGATTCTCTTGATATTCTCAAAGTCGCTGAAATCAAAATCCTCGACACGGGGCCAGGGAAAACGGGTCAATGATTCAGCGTCCTTAAGGATTCCTGTGTGTTCTTCCGCCCAAACCCGTCTTCTTTTCGGCATGTCTTTTCCACTCGCCTGGGTATAAGTGACCTTGTTGGAAGATACGGTGTCGTGAGCGTAGTTTTTCCCCATGAGGATGCCGAATCCCTGTCTCAGTTCCACATAATCGTATCCCGCCCTGTAGTAGAACTCCACGACATCATCGAGGGATTGGACAGGTTTCTCGAGGAAGAGTTCCTTTATGTATGGATCAACAAATAGCTCGGCAAGGGGGACGCGGTCCCCTTCTCCTTCCAGCATCAAGGCCCGACGGATCCGATCGAAGTTCGGTGAGGGTCTAAACGTTACCTGCTTGGTCATCGTCTCTCCTTCTTTTGGGAATCGATTATTCGTCATTTCTACATCTCGAGTCAGCGCCCGCAACGGGTTCAAAGGACCATTCCTCCCGCCCCTCCGCCAGACGGTGAACCTGGAGGTGACCCTGCCAATGATCGTTGTCCTGTTCGGGAAAGTCCTCCCTGAAATGGGCCCCCCGGCTTTCCTCCCTCTTGAGGGCTGCATGGAGAATCAGGGAAGCCGTTGTTGTTCCAAGCCTGAGGTCCAATAACCGCTCCATCCCCTTCGAGCCCCTTTCCGGTGATAACCTTTGGGCTTCATCCTCGATCTCTTTCAAAGCCGCAAGGGATCTCGTGAGTCCTTGTCGATTCCTGAGGATTCCCCCGTCCTCCCAGAGAATCCCTCGTAACCGCTTTTTGAGATCGACTGCGATCATGCCTGAGGTATCCTTGCGGGATTCGGGAAGAAAGGCACGCAAATCCTCTCCTGAGGGTTTCCCCCCATCCCCGGCGCAAGACCCCAATGCCCAGGACGCTGCCGAGGCGCCAGCCCGTGCCCCAAAAACCACAGTCTCTGTGAGGCCGTTTCCCCCCAGACGGTTGGCCCCGTGGAGTCCACCCGTCACCTCGCCCGCCGCGAAGAGCCCCGGCACGGAGGTTGCCCCCCAAGCATCGACATGCACGCCCCCCATAACGTGATGGGCCAAAGGTCTAACCCGCAAGGGGCGGTATTTCGCGCCGCAACGCTCTCCCAAGATCTCCCAGGTGAAGGCCAAATAGGGGTCTTCCCGCCATCGCTCCTCAGACACCCCACGGAGGTCGAGCCAAACAGCTTCCCCCTCCCTGAATATCTCCTGAAACATGGCCTGTGCGACCCGATCCCGAGCGCGTTGAATGGCAAACCCCTCGCGAATACGATACTTCTCCGTGATGTCCTCCCCCCGACCGTTGAAAAGACCCCCCAAGTCCGCCAGTTGCCCAGGGATGAGAAGGGGAGGGAAGCCCTTCTCGGCCAGACCAACGGGGTAGAACTGGACAAACTCCATGTCCTGCAAAATGGCCCCAGCCTGCAAGGCCAAAGCGTACCCATCCCCTGTCATCCGCTGTGGATTGTCATGGATCAAGTAGAGTGCGCCAGCTCCTCCTGTTGCGAGGATCAAGGCCCTGGCGCTTAAGCTGCGCCATTCATTTCTCATCGTCGAGTAGGCCAGGATTCTGGAGGCACCTTGCTCCAGAATGACCCTCCAAACCCCAAGGCCGCCCATGAGCCGGACTCCCAATCCTTGAGCCTTTGTCAACAAGCATCGCACAACCCCCTCTCCCCAAATCAGGGGGCGCTCCTTTGCGATGAGATGGCCCTGGTGAACCACCGCGCGAACCCCCCAATCCAACAGTTCCTGAAGCCTTGAAGGGGCCTCTTCCACAAGAGCATCCACGAGTTCCCGTTGGTTAATTCCACGACCCGCCAGAAGGGTATGCTCCCGATGTTCTTCCTGACACTGACCCTCTCGAGCTCCGGCAAAGACCCCGCCGCTCAAAATCGTTGAAGTGCCCTTACCCGGGGGACCCTTGGAGATCACGCAAACATCCAGCTTCTTCTCACGGGCCGCAATGGCCGCTCGCAGCCCCGCGGCCCCGCTGCCGACCACCAAAACATCACAGGAAAGATGCTCCATCATTCCCTCTCGTAGCCTAAAGAACCCCTCCTCGGGGAGACTTGTTCCTCTCTATTCTGGGGCGGCTGATTCCATTCTTCCCACCCATACAGGATCGTTTTTTAGCTAGTCGTCACTGAAAAACGCCCCTTCCGCTCTCTGTACGAAGTTTTTGACCCGTTCTAAGGCTCGGTCGTTCGATCTTCCGAACTCGGCCTGGCGGCCTCAGACAGCGGAATCTCGCCCCTTCGGGGACACTCCCTTCGCCAAGACGGGTAGCCCCAAA
>CAYGBW010000086.1:0-37505 GCA_964348185.1 uncultured Thermodesulfobacteriota bacterium
TCCTGAATCATATCGGGTAGCGAAAGCCCCAGATTCGCGTATTTCCCGGCAATGTGAATGACCAATCTTAAGTTAGCCTTTACAAGCCTGTCCTTTGCCTCCTTGATTTCATAACGAGATTTCCGAACTGCCGACAGAATGACCTCCACCCTCTTCCCGTAACCGTCAGACCATGAACCCTGGCCATGGTAGGACATGGGATTGGCTCGCTTTCTCAGGTCTCTCTCCAGTTCCGTTAGGATTTTTGTCTTGAGGGGAATCTTATCAAGAAGGGGATCAATGCATGTCTCATTCCTGAAAAATATTCCCCTGCGAGAATCGCCTTCACCACCAGAGCCCCCGAGTTTTTCCTGGACACAGGAATTTTGCGAGTACATCTCGAGGATCTCTTTGGCACAAGCGATGAATCGTTTTTTCAGATCCGACTCAGATTCTTCATTTCTATCAGCATAGACTTCCATTACATCTCTGGGTCGAATCACACCCTTTTCCATCTGATTTGCGGTCTCGGCGATCCACTCAAGCCCGACAGGGCTCTGGAGTACGAGGGTCTTTATTCGCTTCTTTCCTTCAAAGATTCTTCTGGTCAGCTCGCCTTCCTGCGCTTGGCTCAGAAGAGGTATCCTACCAACCTCATAAGAATAGAGACCACGAGAGCGATAGGGAAAATCGTAAACCCCGTTGCGGCGTATGGACCCCCTTTTTCCAGTACCGGAATACGTCTTTTCGTTGGAGTATTCAGACTCCGAGGAAAATTGAAAAGTCTCGTTCCCAAACTCATTGAAGTTGTCTGCACTATCGAAAAACCGGTCCTCGTAGAGATCCATCTCTGCTCTCACCACCGACATGTTGTTTCCTTTAACTCACTCCCTTCGGTTCACGGCCCACTTTACACGGCCCCGCGGTTCCTCTATGCATTTAACAAACCCTTCTCTACTGAGAGACTCCAACCTGCTCACAATCTCCTCCTTGGTGAAGCTCTCCGCCGTGGTATCGTCCTCACCGATCTCGTACCATAGTTCCACTGCGTCCAGGCTTTCATAAAGGGAGAGGATCCGTAAAATATCCTGGTCGACGGTGTCCAAACTGTTCTCTCGCGCCATGAGGATTCCTCGATTTGCAATTTTCAGCGAGTGGTTCCGCTCTGGGGTACAAATGGGGTCCCAATCCCAGAGGTTATGCGATAGATCTAAGGTGGGAGACTTAGCCGTTCCCCTTATCGTCTTCGAGTTCCAGAAAAAGGTTTCCCGAAGGAGGAAATTGGCCACCATTCTCTTGAATGGTCTCGATGATACTCTCCGCTATGAGCTGTCTATTTGTCATCGTATCCCTTGGGCGGATCTTCCAAGAAATCTCCCCCCCAACTGCTGCCTTTATCCAGGACTCAAAATCCTCCCAGCTTTCTTCAAAAGAGTCTCTTTCTTTCATGTACATTGCTCCCGCTGACTGTTGGAGACGGGCAAACACCCTCTTCCTTGGTGAGCACGCTGGCGCCGGCCACCAGTTCATCTAAACAAGCAAGGAATTCCATCTGGTCTCAAGGAAGTTTAGGGCGTTTTCCTCAATAATTGGCCGAACCTTGATTCGGAATTAGAACTAGATAACAAGCTTTTGAGAAAACGATTCGCTTTCTTTTCGTGTTGGGAGTTGAAAAAGTCGTTCCTCTTCCCCTCCCTTAGTTCCCAGTTTCTTCGGTCGATTTCCATTTCGATCAGGGGATCAACGATCTGCCATCCATACCTTTCCGCAACTGATTGCTTGTCGTGGATGTTTTCGATTCGCTCTTTTTCCCATTGGTCATGAATGCTCTTCGAAATCATCGACCTACCCCTGAGTCACCAGCCTTCTCAGAGTCCGAAAAAAGTCCAGCCTATTTATGCTGTTCAGACTACGTGTTCATACTATCTGCCAGTCTCTTCTGGCTCCTCCTTTCGCAACAGGGTCAACTCTCCGCCTTTTTCTGAATCCCGATAATCTAGGACCAGACCTTCTAGCTGTTTAGCCGTTTCACTGTCAAGAACAAGAATTTTTGTTTCGCCGTGTTTGACGACCTCGTCTCCCGGTGTTTCCACGTCTAGGGCCAATCCAAACTGGCCACCCTGGGTCGCCATGAGTCTCACACACTGTCCAGGTTGTCTTTGCGCGCTATCCAAACTCTTCTTCAGCGCTCCCTTGGCACTTTCCGTTACGAGTAGCATTTTCTAACCTCCCTTTCGTGGTTTTTCCTTGGGTGCTCTACTTCCCCCTAGACCCATTGCCGTGTTGTTTGCAAGTTGGACCGACCGGTCGGCTTGGGCACTGCGGAGGAAATCTAATAAGATTGACGAAATTGCCGATGCATCAACGGCATCCCATGCCTCCACCCAATAACCTTTCAGTCCCTCTCGGAGACAAGGTTTCTGAACTCAGCCTTTCTGCCTCCACCAGAGCTTTTGATCAGGCTGGTAAAAGGATCTTGCATTATCTGAACCCTCTAAGTGTCATTTCTACAATTGAACGCGGGTTTCTGTGCTTTTCTTGTCGGAGAAGCGCCACCCTGTACCTGCTCAGATCCGCCAACCCCACTGATGCGGTGGCCTCCTTTTGCCTGAGATTTCATCTTATCTCTGACAAGACGGCTGATAAAATCCTTGAGACTCTCCATCTGGATCGGTTTTGCTATGTAGTAGTCAGCCCCTTCTTTGAAAGCTTCCTGGGCTGCTCGTTCCGTTCCAAAACTTGTCATTGCAGCAATTAATGCGTTTGGTTGAAGCCTTCTCAACCATGCCAGAATTTCAGGTCCCATCAATCCCGGGGTCCCGACCTCTGCGATGATAACGTCGAAGTCCCCGCCAGAGGCCTCTAGAATAGCACTGGAATATCTGGATACCTTGGTCACATCATGGCCAACTTCCCTCATGACATCTTCGAAAAGATCAAGCATGTCACTGTCGGGTTCGATCACCAGGACTTTCAGGAAACAGGTGTCCTTCTCCACAAACCGCCCCACCGGTAATGACCTAATGTTGTGTGAATGCACAGCAAAGGAGATGCCATCCACCTCTTACAGAAAAATCCTATAACTTACAATAGGTTAGGAGATTTCAGGCGAGGAATATTCTCAGGCACTGTGGAGGTTTGCCTCGGAGATGTAGCGTTTCGCCACAACGTAAGTGACCCCTCTTTCGCTGACTAGAGAAAAAGACTGGTTTGGAAAGGTCGTAAGTTATTTGAGATTATGGAAAGACGCATATCAAAGTCGGCTCTACGTGGCGAGGCAGACCTGGAGGGTATAAAGCAGCTCATGGTGCAGATTTTGAAATCCACATGCTTTGGATTTGATATAGATTCTCATGAATCCTGATTACGAATATTTGTCGCAAGCTATCCTTTATTACCTCTTCTTTTTGTGACGGGTCCTCTTGAGGCGCTTTCGGTGCTTATGTCTTGACATCTTTCGCCGCCTCTTCTTAGTCACATTACCCAAATCGACTCTTCTCCTGTTCCAGAGTTACCAAGAACAATTAGCCAAGCATACTCCATGGTTATGACACTTTCTTCCTTCGTGCTAAAAGGCTGTAAAGCCTTCCTCAGCCCCTTCGCTTTCCAAAAGATCCATCCCGTTTTCAATAACACCTCGTTCCGTTGCTACCTCTATCTCTGGCAATTCCTATGCCAAGCGCTTTTTAGTAGATAAAGATAAAACCTAAACTGAATTAGGGAGGAAATCGATGGCAGGATATTCTGGAAAACTGGAAACGGAATACTCAGGATTGTAGCGTCTTGCTACAACCCTAAACGGCCATTGCTTTTGATGATGATCTATGGTCTATGATCTTTAGTATTGATTCTGTGAAAGAAAGCAGGATGGAAGGTGCCCCTCTTTATCGCATTTCCCATTGGGCACTATTAGCTTTCCATTTCATAGTTTTGAAGCTTTCGGTAAAGGGTCTTCCGGTCCATACCCAGGATTTGAGCCGCCCTCGCCTTATTACCTCCGGTTTGATTAAGGATTTTCGCGATATATTCCCTCTCCACCTCAGCTATCGTGTATCGCTTTCGACCGGCCTGGGCGAGAAGCTCTGTGGCATTCTGCCCTTCTGTGAGGAAAGGCGGAAGCTCTTCTACAGTAATCACTTCTCTTTTGGCCAGAGAGACGGCATGTTCGACGGCGTTTTCTAGCTCTCTGACATTTCCAGGCCATGCATATTCCATCAGAGCCCTCGTGGCCTCAGGCAAGATTCCCGAGATCTTCTTACCGAAATGTTTACTGCACCCGCCAATGAACAAGTGAATCAAAGGAAGAATGTCCTCTCGCCGTTCGCGCAGAGGTGGCAGCTCGATCCCGATCACATTGAGGCGAAAGTAGAGGTCTTGCCGGAATTGCTCCTCCCTAATCATGGACTTAAGATCTTTTTTTGTGGCAGAAATGATCCTGACATCAACCTTGACAGTCTTCGTCTCTCCCAGCGGGCGTATTTGTCGATCTTCGATACTTCTTAGGATTTTTGCTTGGATTGATGGTGGCATTTCGCCGACCTCGTCGAGAAACAGGGTCCCTCCGTCAGCCTCCACAAACAACCCCTTCTTGGCATCCTTTGCATCGGTGAAGGCTCCCCTTTGATGGCCAAAAAGCTCACTCTCCAGGAGATTTTCCGGAATCGCTGCACAGTTGATCGGGACAAAGGCCCTTTCCTTTCGAGGACCGTTGTAATGGATCAATCGAGCAACCAGTTCTTTCCCCGTTCCCGTTTCACCGGTAATGAGAATGTTGCTGGGGTTGTCGCAAACTCTCTCAACCAGGTCGAGAATTTTTTTCATGGCATCGCTTTTTGCAATAATCTGGGAAAAGCCATATCTCCCCTGAATCTCCTTCTGAAGACGCAGTACCTCGGACTTGAGAAAGCTATTCTCGAGGGCCTTTCCGATGACAACGAGTAATTCCTCCATCTCAAAAGGTTTTGTAAGATAGTCAAAGGCCCCAAGTTTCATGGCTTTGATCGCAGACTCTATCGACCCAAAGGCCGTTATTAAGATCACAGGGGTGAAGGGGGAGTGTTCTTTGATTTTTCTCAGCAGTTCAAGCCCTTTAATACCGGCCAATTCGATATCACTGACCACCACTCCAAACTGCTCTTTCTCAATCCGTCTGAGAGCATGGATACCATTTTCCTCGATCCCTACTTCGAATCCCTCACCTTCACACACATCTCTCAGGAGATCCAGCATCTCCCGGTCGTCATCCACGATCAGAATTCGTCCTTGCCGCTTTCGCATCTTTGATCCCTGAGTTTTTATCATGTCAAATGAGTCGTCACTGAAAAATGTCCCTGGAGCGAGCATTACGGAGTTTTTGGGGCTACCCGTCTTGGCGAAGAGAGTGTCCCCGAAGGGGCGAGATTCCTCTGTCTGAGGCCGCCAGGCCGAGTCCGGAAGATCGAACGACCGAGCCTTAGAACGGGTCAAAAACTCTGTACAGAGAGGGTCAGGGGCGTTTTTCAGTGACGACTAATTGGGAGCCAAGGCAGGAAACGAAACTCTGACCGTCGTCCCTCTACCTTCCTCACTGCCCACATCAATGCTTCCTCCATGATCTCTTATGATTCCATGGGCGATGGGTAACCCCAAGCCCGTGCCTCTTCCATCCCCTTTGGTCGTAAAAAAAGGCTTAAATATGTTCTCCAGCACTTCGCGTTTCATTCCAAACCCGGTGTCCCTAATCTCGATTTCGACCGAATTCGTTTGGCTCCCCTTTCCCTTGCTCTCTTTGGCAGTGAGACTCCGTCCTGCAAGGATCAACTCTCCGCCATTCGGCATTGCCTGGATGGCATTATGGATTAAGTTCAGAAAGACCTGCTGCAGTTGCTCTGGGTCGGCCTCCACAAATGGCAGGTCCGTCGGAAATTCTTTGACAACCTTGATCCCTTGCTTACGAATCCGATATCCCAGAAGCTCCAGCGCACTGTCTATTTCAGGACAGATCTCTGTCTGTATGAACTGAGGGGACTGCTCACGTGACAAGTTGAGCAGTCGCTTGATAATCTTGGTAATCCGTTGACTCTGACGCACAATTATGTCTAGGTTCTTCTCCACCAATTCTCTATTGGTCATCCTTTTTTTTAGGTAACCCGCACGCCCGCTGATAACATTAAGAGGGGTCCCAATCTCATGGGCAAGGCCGGAGGCCAGCTGACCTATGGTGATAAGTCTTTCGAGATGCCGCATTCTCTGTTCTAACTCGGCCTTTTTGTCTTCCTCCTCCAAGACCCGCTTTTCGGCCTCCTTGAGGTTGGCTGCCATCTGATCGAACTCCTGGGCCAATTCGCCGATCTCATCCTTTCGGTTGAGGAGCACTTCCGTATCGAACTCACCCCTTCCAACCCTTCGGATTTTCTTGATTAGGTCAGCGACAGGGCTTGTGATGTTGAACCGAATCAGACTAAGGATCGAGGCCGTTATGAGGCCAATAAGGACGACCATGGTCACCGCAACTGCCAGTCTCGTTGCCCAAATATCCTTTTCTAAGAAAGATGTGTACTGGATTATTCCCATTGAACCAATTACTTGTCCTCGAGACCCTCTCAGGGGCTCAAAGTAAACAAAGACAGGGATATTCCCATAGTAATTAAAACGCTCAACCACCTCACCCCCAGCGATGACCTGTCTGGAGAGTTCCAGATTTGTTTCGAAAGAATATGGAAGGTCTTTGAGAGACTCCGTTTGCAAAGCCTTTCCATTCAATTGAACAAAAACACCGAGGGTTTTCTCGAATTCGCCAATTCCATTTACCAGTGTGTGCAAATCTCGGCCTTCCCCGGATGGAGCTTCCTCAATGTAGATCCTCGCGGTCCGAGCAATAGCGCGAACTTCACGCTTCATTCTGGAGAACAAGATATCTTTCCGGGTCGCGATAGTGTGGTACCCATATAAGCCAAGAACTACGCCCACCACTATTGCTGTCGTCAGTGTAAATTTTGTGCCAAGTCTCATTGTTACCCACACGTTGAGGTGCTTGTTTGAGGTTATCGGATGAGAGACTATAAGTCAAGAAAGGCAAAGGGCCAAAATCTACCGCCTGCTTGCCAAATGAGGCGGTTCTGTCAGATCCGAGGTCTTGTGGAGAGATTCTGAACCCATAAAGCTGCACCATTGGTGCTCTCATTTTTGTTTTTCGTTATTTCAAGGCATCAGACTCAAGCAAATCACCGGGTTTCTGAACACCCCCCCACTGTCCATTCTCTCAGTTCCTTGCTAAGGCCTTGTGCTGCTGAAACTCCGGTCTCAGCCGGTGGTCGGAGCACGGGCTAAACATAGGCCCTATTTGAGTGCGGCCAATAGCATCTCGTTGGTGATAGATATGGTCCACTAAACCCATTCTATCATTCTGTTTTCACAGGCTTAGCGAGGTTTTTCTACTTTTTTTGATGGTGAATCAAGGAGGGTTCCTCAGTTGTAAAGCGTGAGGGTCTCAGATTGTACCTGTGAGCGCGTGATTTGCGAGGCTTTGAGTAAATGTGGCCAAAGGACGGTCTGACGAATCATCGAGGGATGTTTCAAAGAGAATGATTGTTGAAATAACCCCATTTCATTCTCGGAATTGGGGTGAAAGCGGTGCAAGTTATCCGACAGTTGACCTCTGAAAAAAGAAAGCTGTGAGATCAAGCTCAATCTGTTATATTCTTCGTCCTTCAACCCTATCTCAATCCTCTAAAGCCTAGGCGACGTGTTCTTGGGTCTCTAACAATCTCGCGGCGTTATTCCCCAGAATGTCGTTCTTGTCTTCTTCACTAAGAAAGTCAAACCGTCTAACCAAGAAGTCTTGAGATTGCTTGTAGTAGTCGGGGGTATGCTGACCATAAAGGGGAAGGTTCATATACGGCCCTTCGGAGCCCCAAAGCAGTCTTTTGGGGCCAATACACTCAACCAGATTTCTCACAACGCTTTCACATAACCCCCCTTTCTTAAATGCCTTTTCGACATAATCCAGCCAGGTGATATCCACCCACACATTCGGAGCTGAATGAACCACGACCAAGAACTCATCACACCATGGAAACCCGCCATGACACATAATAACTTTGAGCGCCAGGAATTTTGTCACGACATCATCCACATGGATCGGATTGTTGTATTTTATGCACTGCCTTTGAAGCGCTTTGACACCCGTGTGGATCATCACGGGAATATTCAGCTCCACACATTTTTCATAAACAGGATCCAAACGGGGATCATTGGGATAGAACCCCGCATGGGGATAGAGTTTCACCCCTCTTAATCCCAGTGTTGTAACCGCTCGCTCAACCTTGAGATGAGGGTTCGCCCTGCCAGGATGAACCGAGGCGAATCCAATCAGTCTGTCTGGATACCCTTTGCAGAAAAGGGCAACCTCCTCATCGTCAAGATTGGTTGGAGCAAATTCCCCGTGGTCGACTCCCAAGACGACGGATTTGTCTATGCCACCCTCGTCCATGGCAGCGACAAATTCTCCGGGCAGGTATCTCTCACTCCCGCTCTTGTATTCAACGTGAGTATGAATGTCTATGATCATCAGACCGGTTTTGGAGGGATCTGCGGATAGACGGCAGAATCCCTGTATCAATTTGAACTGGTTTCTGCTGACTCTACCCCCATCATATAGTGGACAACTTGACCCTTGGACAGTTTCTCTTTCTCCTTGCAGACGACTCTTCTCCCTCTCCACAAGACCATGATTCGATCCGAAACCTCGATCACATCGTCGAGTCTGTGGCTGATCAATATGATGGAGCACCCACCCTTTTTGAGGTCCCTGATGAGGGCGAGGACACGTTTTGCTGCCTCCACAGACAAAGGAGCGGTCGGCTCGTCCATCACTATGATAATCGGTTTCTCCACCAGGGTTCTCCCGATCGCTACCTCAGCGCGCTGTCCCCCCGAAAGGAACTTCACTTTTCGTTTTTCATCTTGGATGCTCGATCCTAGGGATTCCAGAATATGACGCGCCCTATTTCTCATTTCACCGATCGCCCGATATCTTATGCCGAGAAGCCTCTTCTGTATCTCCCTACCCAAGAACATATTCTCCGTCACATCCAAATCCTCAACGATAGCCAGATCCTGATATACCATCCATATCCCTAAGTCTCTGGCATCTCTTGGCGAAGAGATTTCGACCTTATTCCCCTCAACGAATATCTGCCCTTCATCCCGCTCGTATACACCCGTCAAAATCTTCATCAATGTGGACTTACCCGCGGCATTATCTCCCACAAGCCCGAGAACTTCCGAATGATCAAGATCTAAGTCCACCCGATTCAGGGCTTCAACGGGACCGAAGCTCTTCGATATGTTGCGCATTTCTAGTAGCATCTTGTACTCCTAAGGACTGGACTCAAAATAGCAGCGAAGTGTACACGGGGGTTTTCTCACTCCTCTGTTATTTCATGAACTCTCCGGTAATAATTTGGTATGTCTTTTGGGCCATTGATGTATCGATAACCCCAACCCCGGAATTGATATACTCTGGCAGTTTCTTACCCTCCAGAAGTTCAAGGGCTTTCAACACAAACAATTGGCCCATTCGCTCCGGAAACTGAACCACATCCGCACCCAAACGACCCTCATAGACGGCCTCGACGGCATCTGGGGATCCATTGTAGCCCAAGGTGACCACATCATCTCTTCCGGCAGCGCGCAGCGCCTGAATTCCTCCCATGGCCATTTCGTCGTTCAGAAAGAATATCCCTTCCAGATCCGGAAATCCTGTGATGAGGTCTTCCGTAACCTTTAACCCTAGATCTCTCCTCCAATTGGCCGCAACGATCACCCGGACCTCGACGGCTGGATACCGCTTGAGAGCGTCGAAAAACCCTTTCTTTCTCAATTCATTCACGTAGGAGGGAGTTCCCTCAACAATCCCGATCCGACCTCCCTTGCCGACCGCCTCAGAGAGCCATAGACCGCCAAGATATCCGCCTACGAAATTGTCGGTGGAAATATAGCAGGCGTCTCCATCCCAGCGTGCTTTTGTATCAACGGATATGATGGGAATTCCCGCTTTTTGAACCTTCTTCAGAGTGGAAACGATCGCGTCCGAATCCACAGCAGCATATCCCACGACATCCACCTGTTTTGCAATAAAATCCTCCAGGAGCCGGATTTGGCTTTCGATGTCGGTACTATACTTCACTCCCAAGGTAATGAGGTTCACCCCGCTCTTCTTCGCCTGTTCTTCGGCTGCCTTTTTCAATGTGGCGTAAAAGGGATTGCCCAGGTGCTCAAGGCTGATCCCCAACATGACATCTTTTGCCACGGCAAGGGATCCTCCCAACCCTCCAAGCGCCAAGAGTAACGCCACTGTGACTGCCACTCTCTTCATCATCATGTCCTCCTTCCTCTAGCAGAGTCTTGAAAACCCCCGTGTACACCTCGGATGCAAATCAATTCCCAAGCAGAGAAAGCCATGGATCTCAACCCAATGGAACGGAATTGCTCCGCCCAACCTCCGTGTCTGATTTCATCCCCTCCTTTCGCGTTGGACGATCGTGTCGAATTCTGGCTGTGTTGGCAACGATTGGAAATTAAGTCTCTTTGACCGCGACATAGCGCCAATACTTGACGAGTACGGCAAGCAAGATGATGATCCCAATACACACCAGTTGCCAATAGGTAGAAATCCCGAGAAGATTCAGCCCATTCCGCATCGTTCCGATAATGAGAGCCCCGATCACACTCCCAATCAACGTACCACTTCCTCCCATCAGAGACGTCCCGCCAATGACGACCGAAGCGATGGTATTGAGTAAGTCGTCTTCACCTCCCACCATTCCATGAGCAGCATCCATCCGGCTGGATATAATGATGCCAGCGAAACCGGCTAGAAGGCTTCCAAAGATCAAGGCCTTCCATTTCACATGTCCAGGGACAATTCCACAGACTCTGGCGGCTTCCTTCCTCCCTCCAACAGCATAACAATAGAGCCCAAAATTATGGCGAGTTAGAATAAACAGAAATAGCAACACGATGATGACACTGATAATGACCGGCATGGGTACGCCCCAAATCTCGCCTTGTCCGATAAACAAGACGGGTTCCGGGAATCCCCATATGGCCTGGCCCTCGGTGAGCAAGAGAGCAAATCCACGATAGACATTTGCGATAACCAGGGAGGTAATAAAAGCCGGGATTCCAAACCGCGAGACAAAGAAGCCGCTAACGACCCCCCCGGATACTCCCGCTGCGACACCAATTAATAGGCCCAAAATCCAGTTGACTTTTAACAAGATAATCACATAGGCGGCAATGCAACCACTCCAAGCCATGACCGCTCCCACGGACAAATCGATCTCACCACTAATGATGACAAACGTCATCCCAGTCGCGGCGATAATTAATGTCGAGGTTTGTAGGAAGATGTGCTTGATGTTGATGGCCGTCAAAAAGCGGGGTTGGGACAGAGAGAGCACGATCCATAAGCCAATCAATCCGATTAGAGCCCCGTATTGTCGGAGTATTTCTTGAGGAAGACCTGATAAGGCATGAAAAGAACTCTCCCCTTTCAAATCGGCTGAGGCGGGAACGCTGGTGGTATTCAGATCTGCCATCGAAGCCCCCTTTCGAGTCAAATTCAGACGCTTCCATCTCCGGGGCCTTTGGCCTAAAGAGACGGCTCAGCCCTCTCCCGGGCAAGGAGGGCGGCTGGATATGATGCTAGCTGGTTTCTTTAGAAGAATCAACTCATTCTCAATCCCTTTCTGAGTCATAGAGAAAACAGCTCAGGTAACAATCAGTCCGTTCTGGGATGCCTCGCCGGGCAGTTTCATAGTTTAGATTGGGTTTTACTATTTGACCAACCCTGGTGTCAAGGGAAAAATGTTCTGTCTTTGCCACGAGCTCCTGGAAATCCTCTACGTGCTCCGCAAGCTGCGACTTGACCGATGAATGAACCGGCGGTCAATAGAGAATCGATTCGTAGACGCCTCGGAAAAAAGAAACAGGAGGCGCTTTCGATTTTTTTCTTGACATCCAAACCAAGGAAAACGTAAAACATAGTTTAAATAATAAAACTACCTCTACGAGAATTCCTCTTTCTTGACGGGTCGGAGGGGAAGATCCATAACGCCCTCTCAGAGAGATACAGAGGCGTCAATTTCCCCAAATGGATTGAGTGTGAAGCATTCAATCTCGAAAAAGGAGGCAAGCTATGTATGACGTGGTGACGTTGGGTGAGGCCATGCTCCGCCTGGTTCCTCCCAACTTTCAAAGGCTGGAGCAGACGGACAGCTTTAAGGTGACCGTGGGAGGCGCAGAACATAGTGTGGCAGCCGACGTGAGTCGGCTCGGGCTTCGTTCGGCCTGGGTGTCCAAACTGCCAAACAGCCCCATGGGGCGGATGATTGCCAATAAGGCCAGAGAACATGGGGTGGATACCTCTCACGTGGTCTGGACAAAAGAGGGACGGGCCGGGTTGTACTTCGTCGAGTTTGGGAGTACTCCCAGAGCCACCGCAGTGATATACGACCGGAAGGATTCTGCCGTAAGCACGCTCAGACCGGGAGAAATCAAATGGACGGAAATCCTCAAAGGCACCAAGGTCTTCCACACCTCGGGTATCACCCCGGCCCTCAGCCAAAGCTGTCGTGAGGCCACCATCGAGGCAATCGAAGAGGCCAGGACGGCCAATTGCAAGACGAGTCTGGACCTCAACTATCGGGCAAAGCTCTGGTCGGCTGCCGAGGCAAAGGCCTGCTTCGAGAAGATTCTGGACAAGGTGGACATCCTCATTACGACCCAGTTCGACGCGGAAGAGGTCCTCGGTTACACGGGGAGCTATGAGGATGTTGCGAAACGTTTCTCAGACGACTTCGGCATTCCCATTGTGGCGATCACCCTGAGAGGTGTGAAAACCGTGTGGACGGGCACGTGGACGAGTCTGGTCTATGCGGAGGGAACGCTCTATACGGACGATATTTCCGAGATCGAAATCGTCGACCGATTCGGAGCTGGAGATTCTTTCACGGCCGGCCTGATTTATGGATATCTGACAACGGGGGTGGAACAGGGATTGAGAATCGGAGATGCCATGGCGGCTCTGAAACACTCAATCCCAGGTGACATCAATTGGGTCACCATGGAAGACATCCAGAAGTTTCTCAAGAGCAAGGACTTTCGGGTCCAGCGGTGAGGAAAAGAAGGAGGGAGAAAATGGAGAAGGGAAAGCAACAGGAGATCATCCGGGAAAGCGGCGTCATTGCGATCATTCGAGCCAAAACCTCGGGCGATTTGATCGAGGCGGCTGAGGCGATTAAAGACGGCGGCCTGGGGGTCATCGAGGTAACCATGACAACGCCCAATGCCCTCAACGTGATCGCGGAGGCGACTCAAAAGTTCGGAAATCAGGTTCTCTTCGGTGCGGGAACCGTACTGGATCCAGAAACCGCCAGGGCGGCTATTCTTGCAGGCGCCGAGTTTATCGTCTCGCCAACCCTAAACCCAAAAACCGTTGAGCTGTGCAGGCGGTATTCGAAAGTGGTCACGCCAGGGTGCTTCACGCCCACGGAGATCCTGACGGCCTGGGAGATGGGAGCCGATTTCGTCAAGGTTTTTCCGGCTGATGTGGGAGGCCCGTCTTATATCAAGGCCATTCTGGCCCCCCTGCCCCAGGTTCCTCTGATTCCAACAGGCGGCGTTACCGTCGAGACGACCGGGCCCTTTCTCAAAGCCGGAGCGGTGGCCGTTGCAGCAGGAAGTAGCCTCGTGAGTCAGAAGATCCTCGATGAGAAGGACTTTGCCACCCTGACCGAACGGGCGAGGAAATTCAGGGAAGAGGTCGCCAAGGCCCGACAGGGGTAATGGGCGTATGAGAGTCTGCTTTGTGGATCACGTTTTTGAGAATCGAGAGGATATCGTCATCGAGGGGTGCCAGATTGATATCCATGGCCCAATGAGTGACCCCACAAAGCTAATCGAACTCGCTAAAGAGGCGGACATCCTCTGTGCCAGGGATCAGTTCATGAAATACGATCGCCCTGTCATCGACGACCTTCCAAGACTCAAGCTGGTTGCCACACGATCGACGGGCTACGATCACATCGACTGGAAATATGCCGCCTCAAGAGGTATTCCCGTTTGCAATGTCCCGGGTTACGGCAGCAACACCGTCGCGGAATTCGCGACGGGGCTTCTGTTGAGCGTGTCACGGAAGATATGGAAGGCTGCAGAACGCTACCCCCGAGGAGACTACACTATCGATGGCATGGAAGGGGTCGATCTCGAGGGAAAGACGATTGGGATTGTCGGCACGGGGAGCATCGGTTTGAAAATGGCACGAATCGCCAAAGGCCTGGGGATGCGAATCTGCGCTTCCGACATTTATGAAAACAGGGAAGCCGCCGCAGAGATCGGATTTACGTATGTCCCTTTTCAAAGGCTTCTCGAGGAGAGTGACGTGATCTCCCTCCACCTCCCCCTGACCGAGGAGACCTATCATCTGATCAACCGGGAAACCCTCAAACGCGTAAAGCCCGGGGCGATCCTCATCAATACGGGTCGGGGGGAGTTGGTCGATACGGACGCGATGCGCTCGGCTCTGAGCGAGGGAAAGCTGTATGGGGTTGGCCTCGACGTCATCGAGGGAGAACGGGAAAAGACATATGATTTCAGAGACCTCAACGCGGTCGTGACGACCCACATCGGGTGGTTCACTCGAGAGGCGGTCAGACGAATTGTCTCCACTGCCCTGGATAACATTCGGGCCTTCATGAGGGGCGAACTGAAAAACTGTGTGAATCAGGCCATTCTGAAGCAAAGAGGAACAGACGGTGACACGACCTGAGAAAATGCGGGGTTTGGTCAAAGTGGCCAAGGGAGAAGACTGTATCGAAATCAGGCAACTCCCGGTTCCAAAAGTGGAGCGAGAGACCGTTCTGGTTCGGGTAACAGCGGCGGGCTTCTGTGGGAGTGATATCAAAATCTTCCATGACGACCACCCTTATTTCCCGCCTGTCGTCTTGGGTCATGAATTCTCAGGGGAGATCGTTGAGATCGGCGAGGGCGTCGAAGGGTGGACCGTGGGAGATCGGGTCGTCCCTGAAGTCCACGGGTCTGTGTGTGGGAGTTGTCGGTTCTGCCTTTCCGGCAAAAAGCATGTCTGCCCCTCCAAACGGGCTTTGGGCTGGGGAATCGACGGCGGGTTTGCCGAGTATGTGGCCGTCCCGGCGTGGCTCCTCCACCGGATTCCTGAGGGAGTCTCCGACGAAGAGGCGGCCCTTGCAGAGCCCATGGCCATCGCGGTTCATGGCATTCTCGAAAGATCGAAGGTTGAGCCAGAGGATTTTGTCGTCATTCTCGGGTGTGGGCCTCTGGGCCTGATGGGGCTTCAGATGGCCAAGGCTGAAGGGGCCGCTCGCGTCCTTGTCACAGGAATCGAACAGGACGAAAAAACCCGATTGAAAATGGCCAGGGATCTCGGTGTCGACCACGCCATCAACGTCGAGAAGACCGATCCCGTGGAATTCGTGATGGACGAAACGAGGGGAATTGGAGCCGATCTGGTCGTGGATCTCTCCGGGGCCCCCTCTGCCATCCGTCAGGGCATGGAGATGGTCAGGACCCATGGGCGGTTCTTGGCCATTGGAATCCCAACTGTACCGGAGGTCTCTATCCCCTGGAGGAATCTGGTCTTTCGGGCCCCCCACCTCATCTTTCATTTCAGCTCCTGTTACACAAGCTGGGAACGGTGCCTCTCCATGCTGGCCAATGGGAAAGTCAATGTCAGGCCGCTGATTTCTGAGATTATGGATCTCAGTGACTGGAGAAAAGGCCTGGGAATGGCCGAGTCAGGCGAAGCCATCAAGGTCCTGTTGAGACCCTAGGGGAAAGAATGAAAGGCCTTTTGTTACGGCGACCTGAAGAGATTGAGCTGATTGAGCTGCCCGATCCACAGCCAGAAGTGGGGGAAGTCCTCGTCAAGGTTGACAACATCGGGCTCTGCGGTTCCGATATTCATCTCCATCACGGAACCTATGCCGGTCCCAAAAAGTACCCGATGTTTTTTGGCCACGAATGGTCAGGAAAAGTCGTCGCCCCCGGCAGGGGCGTTTCGGGATTCAAAGCGGGTGATGCGGTCACCGGGGACTGCTCCCTCTGGTGTGGGAAATGCCCCTTTTGCCAGGTCGATAGAAACCTCTGCGAGAACATCGAAAAATACGGTATAACAGCCGACGGTGCGTCGAGGGAGTTTATCGCCCAGAAAAGTCAGTATCTCTACCGAGCCGATCCTGAAGCCGACCTGTCCGCCCTCTCTCTTGCCGAACCCCTGGCCGTGGGATGCCATGGAGCGGCCAGGGCAGAAGAAGGGTCTGAGTCCCTGAGAAGAAAAAGAATTCTTGTCATGGGAGCGGGGACGATCGGGTTGTCAACCCTCATGGTTCTCAAGAGGATCTTTCTCTGCGAACACGTCGAGGTCTATGACCCTATCGAATCTCGGAGGGAATTGGCTCTGGAGCTGGGAGCGAATCCGATTAGGGACACCGCCTACGTTTCGGGTGTTCAAAGCGAGAGCCGTCCGGGGACTTACCGAGGCTTTTATTCGGAACTGGCGTACGATGTCGTTTTCGAAACAACCGGAGTGTCACGAGCACTCAACAATGCCATTGAAGTTGCCAAACCTCTAGGCATCGTTGTCGTGATTGGCTTTGTCCCTAGAGCAGAAATCGATATGAAAACGGTGACCCTGAAAGCGCTGAGGATCATCGGAAGTATCGGAGGCACAGGCGAATTCCCTCGGGTGCTTGAGGCGTTGAGAGAGGCTCCAGAATACTTTAAGAGACTCATTACGAAACGTTTTCATTGTTCCGAGTTCACACCGGCCTTTGAGGTAGCCACTGACAAATCGAACACCTTGAAAGTACAGATCTATTTCTAAGGGAGAAACATGAAAGTGCCGGAGGAAATGAAAGCCGCTGTCTTATATGGACCGAACGATCTGCGGATTGTTGAAAGAGAGGTTCCCAGGCCACAGTACCAGGAGGTCCTGATGAAGGTGGAAGCCTGCGCCATCTGTGGAACCGATCCGAAGATCGTGGCCCACGGGTGGCAAAATCAGCCACCCTTTGGCCAATTCATTCCTGGCCACGAATATGCGGGGACAGTCGTGGCCCTGGGGGAGGGGGTTGTAGGCTTTTCGATAGGTGACCGTGTGGCTGTTGAGCCCCACAAGGGGTGTGGCGTCTGTGCCAACTGCCTCCGGGGCTTTTACACCGCCTGTTTCAACTATGGAAATGTGACTGCAGGCCACCGCCATTATGGCTTTACCGTCAACGGCGGCTACGCAGAGTATGCGGTCAACCACATCAATACCCTGCACAAGATCCCTGACGCCCTGGATTTTGAAGAAGCGACCCTAATCACCACAGCCGGGACTTCCATGTATGGACTCACCCGGATTGGTGGCCTGGAACCCGGGGAGACGGTGGTGGTCTCCGGGCCAGGCCCTATCGGCCTGATGGCCGTTCAGCTTGTCAAAGAGATCGGATCGGCAAGAGTGATCATGACAGGGACAAGGGAAGAGAGGTTGAACCTTGCCAAAGAGCTCGGAGCAGATATCGCCATCAATGTGAAAACAGAGGACGTGATTCAAAGGATTTTCGAGCTCACAGATGGAGTTGGAGCGGATGTTGTGGTTGAATGTGCCGGGACGGCCAAAGCGTTGGCAGACGCGATTGAGTATACCCGAAAGAACGGCCGTATTTCCATGGTGGGAATCTACAGTGAGCCTGTTTCCATCAATGCATTTCGAGTCAATCAATGGAATATGACCCTTGCAGGGAGTCGGGCGGAGGGGGACCGGAGCCTGAGCAAGGTGGCTCCCCTCATGGCGGCCGGGAGAATCAAGGCCCGTCCCCTCATCACGCACACCTTTCCCCTCGATCAGGCCAATGAGGGTATCGAGACCTTTGCCAAACGAATCGGCGGGGCGATCAAAGTCGTGTTGAAACCCTAGGTGCGGGGGATCACCCTGACCTTCTGAGATCCTCTATGAGGGCGCCAGAGATTCGTGGCGGAGATTCTGAGGAGATCTTGTCTGAGGGTATCGTTACTAGGGACTGACACCTTGGACAACAGTTCCAAGCCGCGAAGAGCGGCCTTGTCAGGTATCTCTGTCGTACGACTGGCCCATGGTCCGGAATGACACCCAAGACGAAGGAGGAACGCCATGTCAAACAACAGCCAAAAGGGTATGTGGATAACCACCGATAATCCTGCCATCTTCTTCGAGGATTCTGCGGTCGGCCGATTGAAAAAGGAACTGTGGGATGCCTCCGAGGAGGAGATTGACGCCATCCTGGAGGATTACGGGATCCCTTCGCCACCGGAGCTGGGAAAGCCGGGAAGTTACATTCAAACGACGCCCCGCCACAGGCTCATTGAGAACCGCCGCAAAAACGATGTTGTGCTCATCCCGGTGGGGTGCACGGAAAACCACGGCATCCATACCGTCTCGGGGCTCGACAGCTTCATGGTGACCCAGATCGTTGAGGGGGTCCGAAGGTACACGGGAAAACAGGGACGACCCGTGAACCTTGCCCACAATCCTCTGAGCTACGGTGCCCATCCCTATCATCACATCGGCATGCCCGGGACCGTCAATATGCCCCAGACTTTGGTGAGAGAGGTGTTGGTTTATGTCATGCTGGGCCTCTGGAACGATGGTTTTCGCAAACAGATCATCGTTAACAATCACGGCCAGCTCTGGGTTCTAGAGACGGCACTCCACGAGTTTTTGAATCGATACCAGCTCCCCGGGATCTTTCAAGTCCTTGACTGGCACAGGGCGGTCAGGGAGTTTTTCTACCCGAAGGCAAAAACCGATTCCCTTGAAACCCCTTTTGTCCATGCCGATGAGGCCGAAACATCGGTTGGCCTTTTGATGTTTCCTGAAGGCATGGTTGACATGACATCCGCTCAGGAAACCGAACCCAAGGGCTATTTGCCACCTGGCCACTTTGATAACTCCGTTGACACCTTTCACCGTCCTCACCGCTGGTCAGAAGGGGAAGGCCATGCCCCCATTGAAATCGCAGCGACTCCTGAAGGCGTGGTGGGATTCCCAACCAAGGCGACCGCTCAAAAGGCGAAGCGACCTGTTGCCGCCATTTTGAAATATCTCACCCTGGCTGTGGATGAGATCCTCGATGCATTCCCACCCGGCGAGGTTCCTCCGGTGGAACAGGTGACCCTGCGGAAGGCCTCGGAAATGGAACCCTACCTGAAGGAGCCGCTCAGTGACGGCTGGAAATCGGTCTATTCCCTGCCCAAGATCGGATTCTAAGGGGAAGGGATCTCGAGAAGCCCAGAGATGGCCGTTGAGACAAAACGATGGGGGAGGCACCGGGCAAAGGAGGGAAGAAGATGGATTTCGGTATAACGACGCAGACTTTTTCTAAACAGATTGGGACCGGAGCGGTTTCGCTCCAGGGGATCCTGGAAAAGATCCCTACATGGGGCATGAACTCCATGGAGATCCGGGACAACGATGCCGATTGCGACCTGGAGATGGTTGGCGCTCTAAATGCGTTCGCCCAGGAGAGAGGGATTCGACTCTCCTACGGCATCAAGAACGAACTTCTCAAACCCGAGGATGAATCGATTTTCCTGGGGGCTGTGGACCGGGTGAAGATTCTCGGAAAAGGTACGGTTCTCCGGATGATGGCTTCCCAGGAATCCCTGAAGCCAGAAGGGTTCAAGGGGTATACCCAGGCCCATGTGGATGCTCTGGTCACCGTTCTGAAACGGTTCGCCCAGGTTGCTGAAGAAAACGATCTCTTCCTGGCCCTGGAGAATGCCCGAGAGCCTTTAATCGGCGATGGAGCGTCTTATTTCGGCATGGGGGAGCTTCTCGAACGTCTTGAAGCCGAAGGGATCGCACCCCCGGTGGGAATCACCTTTGATCCAGGAAATGCGATGGATGTCAAACTCTGTAAAGCTCCATCCCAGCCAGGTGAGGTGATGCGCTTCCTGGACAAATACAACCGGTTTTTCCATCTGGTTCACCTCAAATGCACCCGGGAGGGCTCCGTGCTTCCCGCTATTGGAGAAAGCGATCTCGATGTAAAGGATCTGCTGGAGGCCTTGGAGAAAAAAAGATATGAGGGCTGTATCTGTTTGGAGCTTCCAGGGACGGATTCATTGAGCCAAACCGAGGAACACATCGGAGAAAGCATCGCGTACCTAGGGTCGGAAGGACTCAATAGATTCTTTCCTTCCATGAAAGGCAACTGATAAGAACGGAGAAATGGTTGTCCGATTTCCCCCTCATCCCTCTCCCCCCAGGGAGAGGGGTGAGGGGGTCAAAAGCCTGTCAGAATCAAATGCCTTTGGATTAGGTCAGCAGGGATGGGAAGAAAGGAGTCAAGGAAATGGTCGATACGGTCCGTGCGGTCGTCATGGTGGAACCGGGAAAGGTTGAGGTGCAGGATTTCCCTTACCCCAGGCTCGAAAAGGACGCCATGGTTATCCAGATGGAGATGGCAGGAATCTGCGGTACTGACAAACACACGTATAAGGGAGAGATGATCCTCTACGCGGGGACAGAAGCGGAGCAGCGGGGTGTGTTTCCCTGTGTCAAGGGTCATGAGAACGTGGGTCGAATCGTTGAGATCAACGGGACCTACCTTGACGCGGATGGCAATGAGTTGAAGGTGGGTGATCGGGTCACCATGTGTCCCAACATTATCTGTAAGAAGTGTTGGTACTGCCGGCACGTCTTTGGTTGGCCCTATTGTGCAGAGAACAAGACCTACGGTGTGTATTTCAGGGCCGATGAACCCCCTCACATCACGGGCGGGTGGTCCGAATACATGTACATCTTCCCGGGATCCTGGGTCTATAAAGTGCCCGAGGACATGCCGCCCGAGATGGCCGTTAACATCGAACTGATGACGGTCACTAACAATGTGGATCGGGCCAAAGGCTATATGGAGTTCGCGAGCCGAGGCTTCGGTCTGATGGACACGGTACTCATCCAGGGGGTCGGTGCCATGGGATTGGCTCACCTGATCAAGGCCAGGGTACTCGGTGCCGGAGATATCATCGCTCTGGACGTTTCCGATTTTAGATTGAACCTTGCCAGAGAATTTGGTGCCGACCACACCCTAAACGTCCGCAAGACCACCCCAAAGGAAAGGATGACCTTTGTCAAAGAGCTCACCGAGGGCCGGGGGGCCGACGTGGTCATCGAGACCGCCGGAATTCCAGATGTGTTACCGGAGGGGTTGGATCTCCTCAGAAGGGGAGGCACCTATCTTGAGGCCTCCAACTTTGTGGATGCTGGTGAGGCAACGATCAATGTCCATCGCCATCTGGCCGCCAAGAATGTCTTGCTGATCGGAAGCACCAATCATCCCAACACCGAGTACTACCGGACCATGAAGATGATGATGCGGTACCGGGATCGGTTTCCGTGGATGAAATTCGTTACCCAAAAGTACAGTCTCGACCAGGCCACAGAGGCGATGGAAAAATCCTTTGAAGATGAAAGTCTCAAGGTCGTTTTTGTTCCCTAGAGACCAGAGACACACAGGTCTCTAGAAATGGAGAAGCACTGACAACAGGGGGGGTCGAGGTGCATATCCAGAGAAAAGGGCTTGTTACCGCTGGGAGGTTCACAGGGTTCAGGCGCTTAGTACAAGACTTCTTTGAATTTTGCGAAGAAAAGGAATGGGCCCTTTATGCACAAACCCATAGATATAGAGGAGAGCGTCGATGAAGATTGGATGCGTCACCGTAGATTTCAGAAATCATTCTTTGGATGAAGCACTGGCGTGGATAGCCGAAGCGGGGTTTGAGTACGTCGAACCCGAGGCGAATCTGCGATGGTGTAACCATGTGGATCCCTGGAAGGACGATCCGATAGCGTTTCGCGACAAGGTCAAGGGTCACGGCTTCAAGGGTGCCAGTGCACTCGGGAGTCATCGGGAGTTGATTACGGAACAACAGGGAGCGGAGGATATTAAACGCGCCCTGGAGTGGTGTGCCGATGCCGATATTCCTGTCGTTTTGACCGGAGAAGGACGCCAGCCCCAAGGAATGTCAGAACAAGAGGCGTTGGACAACCTGAAACGCCGTTTGGCCGATATCCTTCCAGTAGCCGAGAAATCCAAGGTCCTGTTGGCCATGGAACCCCACGGGTCTATCTCTCTCTCCCCTGGGGGGCTTTCCAAAATCCTGTCGCTTCATTCCTCAGAATGGCTGGGGGTCAATTTCGATACCGCCAATCCCCATCGGGGTGACTATGTGGGAACGAACCGTGAAGGCTTTGGATGGAAACTGGATGAGTCCAAACGAGGCGACGAAATAGAGGTTCTGAAACCGGTGGCGAACCGTGTGGTCAACGTCCACATCAAGGACGTGGTGGGCCGATCTGCGGTCACCCTGGGCAAAGGGGAAATCAGACTCCTGGAGTGTTTGAAAATCCTGAAGCAAGCAGGCTTCAGCGGTGTGCTTTCCTACGAAACCGAAGGCTGGGAAGACGCCGAGGAGACAAAGCAGATGATCCGAGACAGCAAAGCCTTTCTGGAAAGCGTATTGGAAGAACTATAGCGGGTGTTGGACAACCGGTGCGAGAGGGACACGATGGGGAAAGTAGATCAACAGCCGATCCGGGCCGAACTGCATAACCAAGCCCCTCTGATTACGATGCGAGCCATTGTCAAGACCTTTCCCGGAACCCAGACACTCAACGAATGTGCTATTGAGAAAAAAAGAGCGCCCCCGATCGATTACTCCTCAGAGTGAAGCCTCTGTGGACACGGGGCAGGGGGTGCGAATTTGAGTTCGGAAAGGAAGGAGTCGGGTATGGCGGGAAAATACTCAGATGTGACCGAAGAATCGTTGAATCCGATATGGAGGGACCGGGCGAAGTTGAGTTACCATACGGTGGAAGAATTCGGAGCCAAAGGAAATATCTGGGAGGAAGACGTAGAAAAGATCCTCCGGGGAGCCATTGACCTACAAGTCCATGGCTACCCAGAGGCTCTTGTTGATACGGGCTGGGATTTTGCCTGGATCGCTAAACAGGCTTACGATGCCAGGATGCGGGCGATCGTGTGCAAAAGCATGCATTCTGATACCGCACCCATGGCCTATTTTGTCCAACAGATCGTCGACGAGTATATCTCACAAAAAGAGGAAGCTCCAAGACCTTTCAATGTCTATGGCGGCGTGGTTCTGAACTGGGCTGTGGGAGGGTTAAATCCCATCGCGGTGGAGACCAGCGCCAAGCTGGGAGCTAAAATCGTGTGGCTTCCAAGCCACGATGCCGCTCATCACATGAGGGTGCTGGAGGAGGGACAGGGTATTGAGATCCTCGACAAAAACGACAAGGTTCTGCCCGAGTTAGTTGATATTTTCAGAATCGTTTCTGATTACGACATCATTCTCGACCTCTGCCACACCTCGACAAAAGAGAGAATGATCGTGACCGAAGAAGCTCAGAAACACGGGGTAAAAAAGATCCTTCTCACCCATCCCCAATGGAATGTTAACCGCATGTCGCCAGATCAGATGGCTGAGATTGCCAGAATGGGAGCCTATATTGGACTCTTCCTGTATAGCGCCTTCCCCCATTTCAATAACCCAACCTGCGATCGGACTGAAGTGCTTGAGATCATAGAGAAAGTTGGCACTGACAAATGCGTCATCGCGACGGATTTTGGCTCGATGCTGAACCCACCTCCGGTTGAGGGGATGAAGCTCTTTATCCGGCTGCTTCTAGCCATGGGAGTATCCGAAGATTCGATTGACACCATGTTGAGAAAGAACGGTGCGAAACTACTCGGGATAGCATAAGACAAGGTGGATATTTACAGCTCTATTTCTTGTTGAATGGGTTTTTCCTTTCACCGGGCCCAAGAGGATGTGCGATCTTGCCGTCATGAAGGGCCTGAATTGGAACGAGGACATTACGCTAAGTTCGAATGGCTCTTCATAGGCTTGGGTCAGGTCCAAATCTTCCCTGCAGGGGATGATGAAGCCGAAAGCCAAGAGGGATCCCTCTTCTCATTCTTCTATTTGGGTTGAGAATCTGAGAGCCTGTACCCCCAATCATCCATTTTATGGTCGGATCCAAGGTTCAACAACCACGAGGCCCAACGATTACTGCGCTTACCTTCCTAGCCATGGTGGGCTTGTCTTACACGGTTCTCGGAACGGCCCTGTGTGCCACACTCTTCTCCTTTGAAATGGATACAACCCAAGCCGGGCTTTTGGGGTCGATTGCATGGCTCGGATTTGCCCTTGCCGTGGTTGGTGGGGGTGTCCTGTCCGATATGTTCATGAGGCAACGGGTGCTCATGGTGGCATGCTCAATGATTGGGCTCGGGGGTACCTTGATGGGACCCTGGAGCGCCTTCTCTCTCAACGGTCTTCTTGTGGGGGTTGTTGATGCCCTGCTTGGTGTCGGTCGTTTCAGAACCGGCTTCTCCAAAGGCAGGCTTTTGTGTTACAATCCTGGCCGTTTCTATTTTTCTCGCCCGGGTCGTATGCGCTTTTGAGAGATTTCAGGCCTCAGAGAACGTAAGTTGACCAGAAAACCAACACCGCAAAAGGAGAAACAATATGAAAGCGGTCTTGTGCGAAGCGCCACACAAGATGACTCTCAAAGCGCTTCCCCTCCCCGTTCCGGGGCAAGGCGAGGTGCTTGTCCGTGTGATGGCCTCTGCGATTTGCGGGTCAGACATCAAAGCTTACCAGGGGAAGCATCCCCTGGTCAGACTCCCCTTGACCCTGGGCCATGAGTTCTCGGGGATCGTGGAAAGCCTGGGAAAGGGGGTTACAACCCTCTCAAAGGGCGACAGCGTGGTGATCGAGCCTTCTTTTGTCTGCAACAAATGCTCCTTCTGTAAACAGAAAAGCTACCATCTCTGTGACAACCTCCAGCAGCTGGGACATCAGCTCCCGGGCTCCTTCGCAGAATATGCGGTTGCCAGTGCCCCTTTTGTTCATGCCATTCCAGCCCATCTCTCTTTTGAAGAGGCCTCTCTCAGTCAACCCCTGGCCATTGCTGTCCATGCGGTCAGCCGGTCTGAGCTCCGAAAAGGGGATTTTGCCATTGTCTTTGGAGCCGGGGCGATTGGACAGTTGATCATTCAGGTTTCCAAGTATACGGGGGCGAAAGTTCTGGCCATCGATCTGTTCGACCAGAAGCTGGACAAGGCTCAGGAGATGGGGGCGGATCACACCCTGCGGGGTAACGATCCTGACCTCCAGGAGCGGATTTTGGACTTGACCGAAGGCCGGGGCGCGGATGTCACCTTTGAGGCAGCGGGCACCAGTGCCACGATTCGTGAATCTTTCAAGGCGGTACGGAAAGGGGGGACAGTCCTTCTATTGGGACTGACGGGCCATGAGATCGAAGAGGTTCCCCTGGAGGAGGCCGTTCTGAGAGAGCTCAAGCTGGTGGGAACCGTCCGGTATGACGATGGAGATTACCCGAAGGCAATCGACATGATGAGTCGGGGTGAGGTCAAGGTCAAACCCATCATCGAAAGGACCTTCCCCCTGGAGGAAACCCCCAGGGTTTTTGAAGACATTCTGGCTTCACCAGGGGGAATCCTCAGAGCGGTCATGGTATCGAGGAACACATAGGAGGACACCGTGAATGGGGCATACCTGTTGAGGATGGAGAACATCTCCAAGAGCTATGGCCACGTTCAGGCGCTCAAGGATGTGACGTTGAACTTGGGTCTTCCAGAGGTTCTTGGGCTTGTGGGGGATAATGCCGCTGGAAAATCGACGCTGATCAAGATTCTGAGCGGGGCGATTCCGGCCGACACGGGGCAGATCTATTTCGAAGGGAAGGTCGTAAGAGTTGAGAATCCTCACGACGCCAGAGGGTTGGGGATAGAAACCATTTATCAGGATCTTGCCCTGGTGGGGAATCTACCGGTTCATATGAATGTCTTCTTAGGGCGACCCCGGGTCAAATCCTTTCTGGGGGGAGCCCTTCGGATTCTGGATCAGAAGCGGATGGAAAGGGAATCCTGGGAAATCCTCAGAGAATTGAAAATCGATTTCGATTCCATGCGAGAAAGAGTGGACAACCTCTCGGGTGGACAACGCCAGGCGGTGGCCGTTGCAAGAGCGCTGTTTTTCACTCCCAAAGTCATCATTATGGATGAACCGACTTCGGGTCTTGCCGTCAAGGAAGTTGACAAGATCCATGAGATTATTCGTGAGTTTAAGAAAAAAGGAGTTTCCATCATTTTTATCACCCATCGATTGCAAAGCGTTTTTGCTGTGGCCGATCGAATCATGGTCCTCCGGAGAGGAGAAAAGGTCCTGGACAAGAGACTTTCAGAGACCTCCATCGAGGAGGTGGTCCGGGAGATGTTCGGTCTGAAAGAGAGAAAAGAATCCTTGGAGCTCATCTAGGCATGCCCGTGATGGGAAACCTACCGAAAAAGGTTCGGTTTATTCCGAACGTCCTCTATCTGTTTATCATGACCCTGGTGGTCTTTTCGGTCTTTTCTCCCCGGTTTTTGAGCGTCATGAACATCTCCAACATTATGATACAGAGCTGTATGCTAATCATTGTTGCCCTTGGGATGACGACGGTCATGCTCAGCAATGGGATCGACCTTTCGGTCGGCTCGGTCATGTCTCTGTCAGGAGTGGTCACAGGTCTCCTGCTGGCCTCGGGGATGGGCCTCTTCCTGTCGATCCTGGGGGGGTTGTGTGTGGGGGCTCTCTGCGGCACTTTCAATGGCGTCATGATCGCCAAGGTTGGCCTTCCCCCCTTCATTGCAACCTTCGGCATGTTGGGGATCGCTGATGGCCTGTCCCTCTTTTCTGTAGGAGGAGAGACGATCTATTGGGAAGAATCCAGATTCCAGTTCATTGCGAACGGACATTTTCTTTATGTTCCCGCGCCGGTGTGGATCGTGGCTGCTCTCTTTGTTGTCATGTTTATCATCTTGTACAAGACGCCCTTTGGGATTAACATTTTTGCCCTCGGCGGAAACGAAGAGGGATTGCGATTGACTGGGGTCAGCATCGCAAAAAACAAGATCGGAATCTATGTTCTTTCAGGGACTATGGCGAGCTCCTCGGGTCTTGTGCTTGCATCCCGGATCGCGAGTGCACACCCGACAGCAGGATTCGGGTATGAATTCGAAGCGATCGCCGCGAGCGTGATTGGGGGGACCACCTTTTTTGGAGGACGGGGGGGGCTCGGGGGAACCCTTTTCGGAGCCCTCATTATCGCATTGATGCGGAATGGCTTGAGTCTTATGGGGTACACGACCCCATGGCAGTACTGCTCTATCGGAATGATTCTGGCCATTGGGGTTACGATAAATACATTCTTTTCAAAGTGATCGACGCGATGAAATATCTGGAACGCTTCTCTCGAATTCTGATTCTTCTTGGCTTATGCCTTCTCATTTCCCTGCTCAACCCCGTATTCTTGCGGACGGGGAACATCATCAATATTCTCAGGCAGGCTGCCATCCTGAACATCCTGGGTATCGGAATGACCCTCGTCATCGTTAGTGGAGGAATCGATCTCTCCAATGGTGCCGTGCTGGCCCTTTCTTCCTGTGTTGGCGGCCTGTTGCTCAAGTCTGGGTACCCCATGCCCCTGGGAATCCTCGTCGCCGTGGCAATCGGGTGCGGCTGCGGGTTTGTCAACGGGCTCATGGTGGCAAGGGTGAGGATTCCACCCTTTGTCACCACCTATGCGATGATGTTCTTCGCCAGGGGATTGGCCTATCTCTCCCTTGGCGGAAAGATCCTCTATGGATTCACCCGTCAATTTCGCTTTATCGGGGCGGGCTATATCTGGGATATTCCGATGCCCATTCTCATTAGTGCAGCGGTAACCTCTGTCTTTCTTTTTGTACAAAAATACACACCCTTCGGATCAGAGGTTTATGCGGTTGGCGCAGACGAAGAGGCATCCAGACTCTCGGGCATCCGAACTCGGAGTGTCTTGGTCAGGGTCTACATCTTGAGTGGCATGTTGTCAGCCTTTGGGGGCATCATCTATATGTCCCGGCTGAACGCCGCAGAACCGGTTATTGGAGAGACTTTTCCCCTGGATGCCATAGCAGCGGTGCTCATCGGAGGGACCCCTCTCACCGGGGGGGAGGGGGGAGTTGGAGGAACCATCATGGGTGCCCTCATTATCACGATTATCATCAATGCCATGAATCTACTCGGCATTTCTTCTCTTCTCCAGTCTTTTGTTCTGGGAGCTCTCATTGTGACGATGATATCCATGCAGGGTTATTCTCGAAGACTGCCTCTCGGGTCATCCTTTTTTCGGATGATTGGAAGGAGGGACGAAATCAGGAAGTGAAGCTCCCCGCCCACCGGGCGGGGCATCTGTGGCAAAGCCAAGCGCCACTGAGCCGAAGCCTCTGGCGTAGGCTGACCTGTCCGCCGAAGCCTGTGGCGTAGGCGGATCATCCCCGTGCTTCCCCACGGGGCATCCTGGCGAATGCGAGTAGAACGGGGGTGATCACGGGAGATCACGGAGGAAGGGTTTTGGAGTAAGACTCAGAAAGGAGGATGAACCATGCTTTCAAGATACAGAATCGTTGCTCCGGCGGTCGCAGTGTTCTTTATTGCTGCGCTGGTTTTGACCGCCTTAACCGGTTCGGCTTTTGGGGCCGAGAAAAAGTACAAGATGATCTTCATCGTCAAGAGCCTGGATAATCCGTTCTGGGATATGATGCGAGCCGGTGCGGAAAGGGCAGGAGACGATTTGGGGATCGAAATCGAGACCCTGGCTCCAATTAAACCCTATAACGTCGAGGAGCAGCTCCGATTCATGGAGGACGGGATTACGAAAGGCGTTGACGCCATTCTTGTTGTGCCTGCAGATTCCAAGGGGATTGTCCCCGGAATCGAAAAAGCCAACAAGGCTGGGATCGTCGTCGTCACACCGAATACCCGTGCCTTTGGAGGGATCGTGGCCACCTGGGATGGTGCGGCGAATCGGGATGCAGCTTACACGATCGCGAAATACGGCCTCGAAACGGTTGGGGGTAAAGGGAATGTGATTATCCTGGAGGGGACGCCCGGAAATCAGACTGCCACGGACCGGAAAAAGGGGATCGACGATGCCATCTCTGAATTTCCCGGGGTTAAAGTCCTGGCTTCCCAAACGGCGAAGTTTTCCAGGGTTGAGGGCATGCGAGTGATGGAGAATCTGCTTCAACAGTTTCCCAAAATTGATCTCGTGATTTGTGCCAATGATGAAATGGCATTGGGGGCCATTGAAGCCATCGATGCTGCGGGCAGGTTAGGCGAGGCCAAGGTGACAGGGTTTGATGGGAACAACGACGCGGTCAGATCGATTGCTGAGGGAAGACTTGTCGCTACCGGAGCCCAGAGACCCGATGCCCAGGCCTATTGGGGAGTCGTCTCAGCATACATCGCCCTGAAAGGCATGCCGACTCCAAAGGATATCTTTCTCCCCTGTCCGATCGTGGACAAGGGAAATGTTGACGTGTATCTCAAAATGATCAAGTAGCAGGGGACCGAAACCGTTCAAAGCCCTTTCTCCCGGAATGCGATCAGATCAAGCTTTCGTATGCCGATGATGAGAGAGACAAATGCTCAAGATCTGTGGAAGCTCTCTTGGATCGGAGGTCAATTGCAGTATCCAAGCCGCTCAAAGGAGCGGCTTTTTTTTGCTAGTTGGGCACAATTCGATGTATCATAGGTCTTCATCATCCCAGCCGGTACCCCGGTTGAAGAGACCACGGTGTGGTGAAGCCCGGGCAGTCGCAAATGTAAACCCGGTGGCGAAAAAATCGATCAGGTCGGAACATCGATCATCGGTGCGGCTTGAAGAAAGGAGACGAGCCTATGGTGATGAAGGGATTTACCCGTCGCTTTGCGCCCCTCAAGGTTCTGTCGGATGAACAGATTGAGGAGATTCACAGGGCAACCCTGGGCGTGCTTGAGCGGACAGGGCTGAGGTTTGAGAGTGAAAGGGCCTTGAAGCTCTTTGAGAAGCATGGGTGCGTCGTGGATCGTGATACGATGCGGGTAAGATTCCCTCCCCACATCGTTGAAGAGTGTCTGCGAATCACGCCGAGTTGCTTTTACTGGAAGGCGAGGGATTCAAAAAGTGATCTGATCGTCGGTGGCAATACGGTTTATTTCTGCTCCTTTCCAGGCAAGAATATCGTTGATCTTGAAACGTGGGAACCCCGAACCGCGTCGCGAGAAGAGAACCGAGCAGGAATCGTGGTTCTCGACGCCCTGGAAAACCTTCATGTCATCAGCCCTTACACCCCCTATTTTGAGATAGAGGGGGTTCATCCGGTAATGACCATGGTGGAAAGCGTTGCCAATAAGATACGGAATTCAGCAAAGCTCTTTTTTGACGGTCATCAGCAGGACAGTGAGATTTTCATCATCCAGATGGGGCAAGCGGTAGGAATGGAAATTCAAGGGATGTCTGAAGCCGCCCCACCTTTGACGTACTATGAAGACGCCGTGAACGCCGCATTCAGATATCATGGTGACGCGAACCTGCCCCTCCATATCACTGCCGCCGGTGTCATGGGAGGGACTGGGCCCGCCACGATCGCCGGTTCCATCGTAACTGGGAATGCCGAGTTGATCGGAGGCGTGGTTTTGTCGCAACTCATCAAGCCAGGAGCACGAATCGTCGCCTGTGATTTTATCATGCCCCAGGATATGCGGTCAGGATTCCCTGCCTTTGGGGCCATAGAGGCTGCCTTGCACGCAGCCGCATTCAATCAAATCTGGCGGAAATATGAAATCCCGGTTCAGACCATTTCTTGTGCCCTCCCCAGCTCAAAGAAAATCGACTTCCAAAATGGCTATGAAAAAGCGATGAGTGTGTTGCTAAGCGCCTTGACTGGCGCTCATATTGTGCAATTGCACGGGAGTGTCCACGGTGAACTTACCTACCATCCCGTCCAATCCATATTGGACGACGACATCGCTGGCATGATCGGGCGCTTCATCGAAGGGGTTAACGTGTGTGACGAGACCCTGGCAGCGGACTTGATCGATGAGGTGGGCCCGATTCCAGGCATGTTCCTCGACCGGGGTCACACGAGGGTGTGGTGGAAGAAAGAGCAGTCGATGCCAAAAGTCGCAGATAGGCTGCCCTACGTTGAGTGGCTCGAGATGGGGAAGAAGGACGCCATGGCCAAAGCCCAGGAACGGATGAGAGAGATACTGGCTACCCACAGTCCCACCCCTCTGTCCGCAGATCAAGAAGAAGAGATCGACAGAATACTGAATGAAGCCAGAATGTACTACAGGAACAAGGGAATGCTTTGATCGGAAGGAATGCTGAGGCCAAGGAGGAGATGATGGGAAAACCGCCCCAAGAGAGCCATTTGATAAATGATCTGCAGAAATCCGTTTTCGAGTACGACGCCGAAGGAGCCGAACGTCTGGCGAGGCAGATCGTCCAACAAGGCGTTGACCTTTCTAGGGCCATCAACGGCCTGACCCATGCGATCGGAGTCATCGGAGACAGATTTGGCACAGGGGAGTTGTTCCTCCCAGACCTGGTAGGAGCGGGCAGGGTTGTGGACACGGCCATGGCCATTCTCGATGAAGAAATTGAGAGAACGGGGAAGCAAACGAGAGGCAAGGGGGTGATCGTGATCGGCACCGTGCGAGGGGATCTTCATAGCATCGGAAAGAACATGGTCGTGTCCTTCTGCCGGGCCGCTGGGTTCAGAGTGATAGACCTGGGAGAGAATGTCAGTGCAGAAGAATTCATAGAGGCGGTGCAAAACCATGAACCCGATATCTTGGGCATGTCGACGCTCCTGACAACCACCATGGCTGAACAGCAAGGGGTAATTCTGCGCCTAGGTGAAAAAGCCATCAGAAAAAACATCAAAATCATGGTGGGAGGCGGACCGCTCACTCAAGCGTTCGCTCAGAGAATAGGAGCAGACGGATACGCCTCGACAGCCCCCTCTGCAGCAAAACTCGCCTTGAAACTCATTGGGGTCCCTCAGGGGAGTTGAGGGAAGCACGGTTGGTGCTAGGTTTTCTTATCCCGCAAAAAGGTGGCGTGCTCACGTTGCGCTCGCCCTTCGTCAGAACCATGATGAGGGACCCAAAGGGAAAGGAGATCGAAGACGATGTCTCGCAGACTCTATCTCTATTTGAATGGTGAAATCGTGGAGGAGAGCCGGGCACACATCTCCCCGTTCGACAGGGGATTTCTCTGGGGGGATGGGGTATACGAGGTCACCCCCTGTTTTAATGGCCGCTTCTACCGGCTCACCGACCACCTGGACAGACTCTACCGGTCGTTGCGCTATGTTCAAATCGATCCTGGAATGAGCCGAGAAGAGATGGAGAAGGTGACATTTGCCACGCTGGAGGCCAATCTCCCCCAGCTTGAAGGGGGGAGCTTCTATAAGGTGGGCCACTGGGTGACGCGGGGTATCGACTCGGATACCTGGGCAGCCCGCGATGCGGGACCTGCAACGGTGTGTATCTTCTGGCGCCCTATCCCTGTTGAGACGTTCTCTAAGTACTACACCGAGGGGGTCAAACTTGCGGTGGTCCCGACGCGGAGGGTTCCGCCGGAGTGTGTCGAGACCCGTGCTAAGGTAACAAGCAAGATGAACCAGATCCTGGCAGAACTCGACGCGGCGGCCTCGGATGCCCTCTCCCTCATGTTGGATGTCCATGGGAATGTGGCTGAGAATTCGGTGGCCAATTTCTTCATCGTCCGGAGCGGCGCCCTCTGGACCCCCCCGGAACGGAACATTCTCCAGGGGATCACCCGCAGAGTCGTCTTTGAGTTGGCATCCCGTCTGGACATCCCGGTGGAAGAGAGGGATTTTACGATTTACGACATTGCCCAGGCCGAGGAGTTTTTCCTTACTTCAAGCGGGACGTGCGCCATGCCGGTGCGCCAGGTGGATCGTTTCCAACCGAAGGCCTCGGTTCCCGGCCCGATCACGCGCCAATTGATGGACGCATTTGTTGAAGAGACCGGTTTTGATTTCTCTCGGAGTGCTTCTGCCAACGCAAGGCCCTGAGGGCTCCCAACCTTGCGGCCTGAACACCGTGCCTCATAACCAAAGAATTGGGATGGGTTTCATCCCTGAAATGGGGTTTGCAGAAGTGCGACGCTTAGAGGGGTTTCCCTGTTGCGATCATTTGACTGACCTCTTCAGTCGTTACCTCCTCCTTTCTGTAATCCCCCAGCTTTTCTCCGTGCTCTAAGATGGTAAACCTGTCTGCCACGAGGTAAACGTGGTTGACATTGTGGGTTATGAATATGACAGAAAGCCCGTGGTCCCTCACTTCACGGACGTAATTTAACACCTTGTTGACTTCCTTTACCGACAGGGCAGCCGTTGGCTCGTCCAGAATCAATAGCTTGGCTCCAAAGTGCATGGCCCGCGATATTGCGATGGACTGTCGTTCACCACCCGATAAGTGTGAAACCGGTTCACTCGTCGACCTCACGCGGATCCCGATCTCTGTCAGGACCTTCTTACAGATCTCATCCATCTTTCGAACATCGAGGACTCTTAAGGAGCCCAACTTTGTCGGTTCCCTTCCCAGGAAGAAATTCCTTGAAATGCTCATCAGTTCGACAAGCGCCAGGTCCTGGTAAACCGTTTCAATCCCCATATCCCTTGCCTCTCGCGGCGAGGAGAAGGCGATCTTTTTTCCGTCAAAGTAAATCGTCCCTTGGTCTGCAGCGTGAATGCCAACAAGGGTTTTGATCAACGTTGTCTTCCCTGCCCCATTATCTCCCAACAGGCCAACGATTTCTCTCTGATTGACCGTCAGATCTACGTTTTTCAGGGCTCTGATTTTCCCAAAGCTCTTGCTAATATGTTCCATTTTGACCAAAGGTGAAGAACGCTCTCCGTTCATCGGATCACCGCCTTTTGGACGCGAACATTGATAATGACGGCAGCGACCAGTATGGCTCCGATAAAAGCCCGGTACCAATAAACCGGAGCCCCTGCGAGGACCAAACCGGATCGCATCATCCCGATTAAACCCGCCCCGATCAGTGTCCCAATGATACTCCCATACCCCCCCGAAAGCAGGTTGCCGCCGATGACCGCTGCAGCGATTGCCTCGAGCTCCATTCCCTCGCCGAGGTCGGCTTCGACCGTCTTGAAGCGTCCCATGTTGACCATGCCGGAGAATCCAGCAAGAAGGGAACAGATGATGAAGTTGGTGAACTTTGTTCTCCACCAATTGATGCCCAGAGCTTGCGCCGTCTGTCTATTTCCTCCCGTTGCAAGAACCCAGTTCCCATAACGGGTCCGAGTCAAAACAATCGCAAAAATGATAACGAGGAGAACAAACCAGACGGCTGAAGTCCGAAAGTTCGTATCTCCAAATCTCAGGTTTAATGCGGCTATCAATCCAAAAGCATGCCCTTTGTAGAGAACCGGAAACCCTCCTGTAACAGCTAGAATGATCCCACGAACGAGCATCATCATTCCCAGGGTCGTAATGAAGGAGGGGATACCCATTTGCAGGGTGATGAGTCCGTTACTGGCACCGATGAATGCCGCTATCGCCAGACCGATGAAAAAGGCAGGAATCGGATGCAGCCCGCCGTTGACCATGAGCGCCATAAACATGGGTGACAAGGCATACACCGAACCTACGGAGAGGTCAAACTCTCCAGAAATCATGAGGAATGAAATGCCAACAGCGATGATTCCCAATTGGGCCGCCATCGTTAGCATGCTGCCGAGATTCTGACTGCTCAGAAATGCCCGGGGGTTAATAATGGCAAAGGCCACAAATACTACAAGAAATCCAATCACCGCTCCAAATTCCTTGAAGGCGACTACGGTTTGAAACAGCTTTTTCATCGTGATCTCACATGCCGAATTATGGAGAAAAGCGTATGCCCAAAGCAGGATAGGGGCGATCAAAACCCCTATCCTGCTCTATCGATGCCCGGTCGTCTCTGGTCGTTGATCATCGAACACCTTGTTCGATTCCCTTTTTCACCAGGTAAAGTGTGTCTTTGGTGATGACTGTCGGGCCGGTGGGGATTTGCGCGGGAGGTCTGAATCCGTATTTGGCATTCAAATAAAGCCAGTGGACGGTCAAATACCCTTGCAGGTAGGCTTGCTGATCAATGGTGTACAGACAGATGTCGTCCACGATGGCGTTCATGATCTTTTCGTCGACGTCGAATCCTCCCAGCTTCACTTTCCCCTTCAGTTTTTCCTCGGTGATGAAGTCTATCCCGTAATGGGTCGGCATCGTCCCAACCGTAAGGATCGCATCGGTTTCGGGATATCTCATCTTGTAGCTCTTCAACGTCTCCACCCCTTTGACCGGGTCGAGGGTCACGTCGATTTTTTCCGCGGTCACCCCCGCAGGCTCCAAGACGCTCATGATGCCACGGATCCTTTCCCGTGAAAAGACAGCGCCCGGCTTGTGCGTGGCCACAACAGCTCGCTTGGGCTTGAACACTTCCAGCATCGCTTTTGCCGATCCCTGTCCAGCCGCAAATTCCATCTGTCCAATGGCACTCAAACAGGGTATCCGTTCACCCTCCGGCCGGGGATCAACCGTATTGAACGCAATAACAGGCATCCCCTTCGCGATGACCCGTCTCAGAGGTTTGTCGAGGGCTTCAATGGATGTGATGGTAATCCCAATTCCATCAGGATTGGCCGCCATCGCCGTATCCAGAAAATCGAGCAGTATCTCGATCGAATGCTTCTTCGGTCCGAGATAGGTGGTCTTGACTTCTTTGCCGAGCATCTTTTCTGCGTCGTTCATTCCCTGGACAACCGTCCCCCAGAAAGGGTCACCCGGTCCACCATGGGATATCAAAAAGAATCGGTAAACCTTTTCCTGCGCCAGGACTTCGGACGTCTGAAACGCCACACCGATAAAGGCAACGAGACCAACGATCATTGCCATAACGACGATCCTTTTGAAAAGCTTCCCCATTCTCATTTCCTCCTTTCAAACTGTGTAATGGAATTACAAAGACAGGCTTAATCAAATGAGCGCTGATCACCCCCTTTCAAATGATTTCCAGGCCCTTACAGAGAATAGTCAACGTCTCAAAGATGAGACAATCCACGGGGAATCCAATCAGAGTCCATTTCCTATTCACATTCTATGACAACTTTCAAAGGACCCTCTCTTCGCTCTTTCAGAAACTCGAAGGCGGAGACCGCCTCGGCAAGTGGAAAGGTATGGGTGATGACTTTTTCCGCGTCCACGTGACCGTCACGAATCAGTTGAAGGGTCTCATAAAAGTACCCCATACCCGATGTACTTCCGATAATGTGGATATCCTTAAGGACAACATCATCTCGCGGTATACGAATGGATTGGTCCATCTTTAAGCCAAGAAGAATCGCTCGACCCTTTGGCTTGAGGAGCTTGATCGAATCGGAGACCAGATCACCCGTTTGGGTTGTGTCAATTAAGGCATCGACTGCCTTCCACCCCCAGTATTTGTGATAGTTCCCATATCTCTCCCTGATGATCTCGATCCAATTCTCCCGATCCGTGTCGATGAGCAGTTCAAAACCCATTGAATCAAAGCGTCTGAACCGCTCACCCCTGCCGAGAACGATGACCCTTGCCCCCATTGATTTGCATATCATCCCAGATAGCGCTCCTAGGGGACCGCACCCCAAGATCAAAACAACCTCTCCGATCCCTATGTTACCCATTCTGCAGGCTTTTAAGCAGTTACCCGCGGGCTCGGTTAGGACAGCGCTTTTCAGAGAAACGCCTTCAGGGATTTTGACCACATTCGTAGACGGGAGCAAACAATAGTCTGCAAACCCCCCACTCATGGTGAACCCAGGTTCTCGCCGATGGTCACAAAAGAAGTAATCACCCTTCTTGCAGTAAAAACAACCATTGCAGGTTACGTAGTTATCCACCACAACGTCATCGCCAATGTCAACGTTCGTAACGGTTTCTCCAACTTCTTCCACGGTTCCCGAGAATTCATGTCCGAGAACAACCGGGTAGGATGCCCAAGGCGGTGCTTGTCCGTCAATGATGGAGAAATCGGTTCCGCAGATGGAAACGTATGCGACTCTCAAGAGGACCATCCCGTGTTGTATCTTGGGCCTGTCCATTTCAACCAACGCTAAGTCGCCGTTTCCATTCGTCAATAGGCCTCGCATCTTTCCGATTTCACCTCGATCGAGTCCCCGTAAGAAAAAAAGAAATCCTTATTCATTGGATAAGGATGGTCTTGCAATGGCCTCCCACTTGGTGTTTCATATTCCAAACCCTATTTTATAAACGCATCCCCTCCAGGTGTCAAGTAAAAAACCCAGCTGGAGTTTCCTCAGAAAACCAGTACGGAATTGCCCAAAGCTAATAGACAAAACCTAGGGACCAATTTAGCATTTTGATATTTGCCATTGGGGTTTCATTTGACATTCTTGCCCTGTGGAGTAACCCTCTTGATGACACTCAATAGGGCTAACCTTTGGAGTATTAAGGCCTACGCCCCAGTGCGAGGCACCACTCAACAGGGTGAAGATTTTGAC
>CAYGBW010000087.1:0-9043 GCA_964348185.1 uncultured Thermodesulfobacteriota bacterium
GCCCAACTGGAAGGTTTCCTATGAAACGTCGCACAAGACAGCCTTCGAAGGCAGTGGATCAACCCGATTTCCTCGGGGGGCGTCGCGAGAAACCGCGCATCGAGGAACAGAAGGGGGAAGGGGCTATTCGAGGAGCAGTCAGTGTCGATCTGAGTCATGCGCTGGAAAGATCGACGGGTCATACCATCGGGTGGATTCCGAGTCCCAATTTCAGCGAACGAAAGGGGTTGATCGACACGGTGATTCTCCATTATACAGCGACGGGAAGTCTCGAGGAGACCGTTGATCTGTTTCAGAGGGAAGACAGTCGGGTGTCGGCCCACTACGTGATCGGGGAAAACGGCTCAGTGATTCAAATGGTGGAGGTGGCGGAAAAAGCCTGGCATGCCGGAGCGAGCGAATTCCGGGGAAGGCCCAATGTGAATGAATTCAGCATCGGTATCGAACTGGTGAACTGGGGGTTGCTGAGAAGGAGAAGCGGTATATTCTATGTGTGGGTGGGAGGCTATCAGACAGAGTATCAAGGGGAATCTCCCGTGTATGCCGGCGGCGAGTGGTGGGCTCCCTTCACTGAAATGCAGTACCGAATTCTTGGGGAGCTCATCGGGCAGATTCGGGTGCGTTACCCTCTGATCACTCCTGACCGAATCGTGGGTCACCAAGATATCGCCCTTCCCAGAGGGAGGAAGATCGACCCGGGCCTGGCATTTGACTGGGAACGGGTGAGAAAGGCTTGAGGCTGTCTGGGTTAAAGGGTACTGCTCGGGGGTTGAAAGGAGAATGAGTGGATCACCTGACTTGGGGATGCCGAGCAACGGATCTTGGCTTATTTTTCCCTTCGCCAGGTTTAAGAACTTCGCCTTTGGCCTCTTTTGCGTTTTGAATGTCGAATATCGAATAAGGAATTTCGAATGATGATTTTTTCCCTTCGACATTCATTATTGCTTGTTCGATATTCTGCGGTTCAAAAGAATTGACTTTCAGTCATGCTAGAAATCCACCTGCTTTAGCAGGTAGTGGTTTAGTGGGTCACTTGCCGATCCTCTCGATGACCTCCACCTGGGCATACCCTGTTGATTGGCGGGAGTTCGCCTTTTTTCTAGCAGGTTTTGACGAGGTCCCTAGCGGGGTATTCCGTTCAGGACCCTGAAACGCCTGTGGAGTGTTGAGCGCTGTATCCAGCTGCTCGGTCAATCTGTCAATCTTTCTATTCGTCTCTACCAGTTCTGGAATCTCTGCCCCCAGATCCACCGTAACAGGCTTGTTGACGGGATAGGTGGATAGATGGCTCTCCAGCGTTTTGAGCTTGTCATAAAACCATGCCGAAAAGGAGACCTGAATCAGGGTTGAAAATGTCAGAAGGGCCAGGATAACCGTCTTGAAAACCTTATCCCTGACGGTTGTGCCGTCCATGCCGTCCATGCCGTCCATGTCATCCATGGGATCCTCCTTGGGTCCGGTGTTGAGAGGGGATTTCATGAAAGGGGTCTCAATGATAATCGGCAGGATCTGGGAAAACTTGATTTTTACCTGTCAGACTGAGTTCTGGGGAGGTGGTTGCTTTATCTGCCCCGGCGTCGATTCTTCTTTCTCAGGGTTTCGAATCTCTCTTTGAGTTTTCTCTCAACGCAATCCGGGACGAGGCCTTTGACAGCCCCGCCCAGACTGGCCACCTCCTTGATGGTTCTAGAGCTGACAAAAAAATAGTCTTTGTTTGCCATCATGAAAAGGGTCTCTATATTCTGATTGAGGTTCTTATTCGTGGAAGCCATGTGGAATTCATATTCAAAGTCAGATGTGGCCCTGAGACCCCTGAGTATGACGGTGGCCCTGCTTCTGGCTGCATAGTTGACCAACAGACCGCTGAAACTCTCAACGACCACGTCGGGTTTGTTTTTGAGAGCAATCTTCGCCATTTCCACCCGCTCTTCAACGGTGAAAAGAGCCTTCTTTGGGATGTCAGAGGCAATAGCCAAAATAACGCCATCAAAACACTCCAAGGCTCGTTCTACGATATCGACGTGTCCAAAAGTGATCGGATCAAAAGAACCCGGATACACGGCAACCTTTCCCATGAAGACCTCCAAAAGGAATTTTAATCAACTCTATCCGTCCTGATCGATTTCAAGGTATTTAGATGATCTGGGCAACAGCCCGTTGAGGGTTCACCCCTTGTCAACGTCCAGGTAGCCAGTCCCCAACTGTGAGTCTCCCCCCCCGAAAACCGAGGAAGGAGACCGTCGTGTCCCCATAGGTTTTCTGCTGCAGAACAACGAGTTCGCCATAGCCTCTGGAGGGAGATTCCCGTGAAGCGTGTTCTAGCACAATGAGCCCGCCATGAGAAAGGACCCTATGTCCAACAATCCGCCTAAGGGTCTTCTCTACCCATCCGCGACCGTACGGTGGATCAGCAAATACGACCTGAAAGGTTTCCCCCCTCTGGCCCATTAGGGCGAGCCCACGGGGTACCGACATGGCCAGAACAAACGCATGAGCATCAAAACCGCACAGAGAGATGTTCTTTTCAAGGACGCTCAGGGCAGGCCTTGAATTCTCCACAAAAACGACTCGTTCAGCACCCCGGCTGATCGCCTCCAATCCCAGACTCCCTGTTCCGGAAAAGAGATCAAGAACCTCTATCCCTCCCCATGGGCCACCCAGAGTATTGAAAACGGACTCCTTAACGCGGTCAGCCGTAGGCCGGATAGCCCTTCCCTTGAGAGAATGCAGTTTTTTCCCCTTCGCTCTTCCAGAAATAATCCGCATGGAGCAAAAGCGTTCAGCGACTGACGGTCAGGAGTCAGCCTGGTAGACTTTTCGACGATTCCAGGATCTTCTCGATTCTTTTTTTCATGTTGGTTCGATGAGTGCCCTCCCAATAGATCCTCTGACACGAGGGACATCGATGAAATACCCGATGTGTGTGAAACACAAACTCAGGAACCTTGCCCTCCGCCCCTTCCCGGGACATCTCCTCCAGTTCGTCATTGCAAAGGAGACACCGAGAGAAGACCCTGTCAGGGTCCACCCGGAGCCCCATGGCCTCCATGACAGCCCCAACCTGAAGATCAGGCAGGTCTTCCTTGACAATGAAAATGTTTCCCAGAAAGAGCTTGGCCTCGAGGCTTCGGTTCCGGGTCAGGATAGTCCGGCCCTCTTTCAAGGCAATCTGAACAAGGCGATGGCGATCCTTCCCTGGAAAGACAGTGGTGTCAAAACCGAGAGACCTCAACCACTTGGCCAGCTTTCCGAGGGTCGTGTCAACGATGAATCTCTTTCTCATTTTACTGGGAGGCCCGCTTCAATAGATCAAATGCAGCCCGTCTAGCCCCTTCTATAACCTCCTCTTCTCCCTCAACCCTGTGCCCCGTCATAAGGATCTTCCCATCGCAGATCACCGTATCAACACATGAGCCGTTCGCAGCGTAAGCGAGGTCTGAGTGAAGATCGAAGTGGGGTGTCAGTTCTGGTCTTTGAAGATCCACCAGAACGATATCGGCCAGGGCGCCCGCTTCGATCCTTCCCGCGTTCAGCCCAAAGGCTTTTGATCCTTGGACGGTCGCCATTTCAAAGACCTCTTTCGCAGGAAGTGCCGTACTATCGCCGCATTGATGCTTTTGTAAAAGAGAGGCGAATTTGATCGTCTCCAACATGTCTAGGTTGTTGTTAGACGAGCACCCGTCTGTGCCGAGGCATGCCGTAATTCCAGCCTCTCGGAGTTGCGCGTACGGAAACGTGCCACCCACGGTGAGTTTCATGTTGGATACCGGATTATGAACAACCTTGACGTCGTGTTGTCTCATCATGCGGATTTCCTCTTGGGAGAGCCACACCCCGTGACAGGCGATGACATTGGGGCCGAGGAAACCGATCCTTTCAAGATAGGCAGCCGGGGGTACCCCATGCTTCTGGATACAGTCATCGACCTCTTTCCTGGTTTCCGAAAGATGGATGTGAATGAGAAGGTCTTTTTCCCGTGAAAAGTCTGCGGCCCATCTCAGGCTCTCCTCGGACACGGTGTAGATTGCGTGAGGGCCGAGAGTGAAATGGATTCGACGGCTGAATTGCGAGCTTTCCCGGAAGAGTTCTTCGTTAAGGGCCTTCTGTTCCCTGGCTTTCTTTTGACTGAAAAAGTCGATAAACACGGCACTGATAGCAGCTCGAATCCCCATTTCTTCCACTGCCCGGGCGGTCCCCTTCCAAAACCAGTACATGTCGTTGAAAAACGTGGTTCCCGTCTTGATCATCTCCAGACACGCCAGTTTCGCCCCCCAATAGATGTCTTGCTCCGTCATTTTTGCTTCCAGAACCCAGATCTTGTTTTCCAGCCAATCCTGGAGGTGCATGTCATCGGCATATCCCCGCAGCAGCGTCATGGCGGCATGGGTATGTCCGTTGACAAAAGAAGGGATAATCGCCTTCCCTGCTCCTGAGAGAATGGTTTCGGCAGGGAGATCGATGGAATCCTGTACAGCCTTGATGAGATTGTTCTGGATGTAGACATCCTTGATCATCCCATTGAGGGATGCTCCCCTGATGAGTATGGTCATGTTAACTCCTCCAGAATGGCATGAATCAGTCGCTCAACGGTGTTCACATTCTGACGAGCAGTGCTAGCGATTTCTTCTTGTCTAAGCGGTGTTTCTGCGATTCCATGACAAAAGTTGTCGATGTGGCAGATACTCGCATAGGCCAGCTCGAGCTCCTTTGCGAGAGTTGCCTCATTTGCCATGGTCATTCCCACGACATCCCCAAAGGATTTGAGCATCTCAATTTCGGCTTTTGTCTCCAAACGGGGACCGGTGGTCTGTATATAGATCCCACCGTCTGCCACATCGATTCCCTTCTGGCTTGCGGCTCTCAGGATGAGGGCCCTTAAACCCGGGTCCAGACCGGGGGTAATGTGCCGGATCTCACTTTCGTAGACGGTCTTGATCCCCCAGAGATTGATGTAATCATCGGGAATTATTAGGGACTTCGGAGGGAGGGTCTTCCTGAGACTTCCCGTAGAATTCACCCCGATGACCTGCGAGACACCCAGTTTTTTGAATGCCGAGAGATTGGCCTGATGGTTGATTCGATGGGGAGGGATGTCGTTTTCCAGACCGTGGCGGGGGAGAAAAGCCAATGATGCGGCAAGCCAGATGAAGGCTTCACCAAACCCGGTAGATATCCTCTCGATCTGGGCGTCTTTTCCAGAAAGGAGATCACGATACGCAGAACCAGCAATCAGACCCAAACATTCCATCATGTTGATCCAAGTCTTGGGGGAGACCCCATTTTAGGGAGTTGGCGAGACCATGTCAACCCTCAAGCGCCCTGGACTTCCTCTCAGCTGTCCGCATGCTGCGGAGATGTCCGCTCCTCGACCCTTTCTGATGATCGCTGTAACGTTTTTTTGGAGAAGGGCATTCTGAAAGGCCAGAATCCTTTCCTCGTCAGGCTGCTCAAAGGGAAGATGGGGGGATTCATTAAATGGAATCAGGTTCACCTTGGCTCGGATTCCGTGGAGGGCCCTCGGGAGACGCCGGGCGTCCTCATTCGAATCGTTGATTCCTTTGATGAGAACGTATTCGAAAGTAATCCGCTCCCTTGGGGCAAGGGGGAATCGCCGACACGCCGCGAGAAGTTCCTCAAGGGGATACTTCTGATTGATCGGCATGAGGAATGTCCTCGTCGCGTTATCTGTCGCATTGAGGGAGATAGCCAGGCGGCAGCGTCGAGGCAACCGCGCAAGCCTGTCGATACCCGGGACTAGCCCAACCGTGGACAGAGTGATCTTCCTCTGAGAAAAGCCGAGCCCCTCACTGTAGCCCATGATTTCCAGAGCCTTGGCGGTGTTCTCAAAGTTTGCCAGAGGCTCCCCCATGCCCATGAGCACAATGTTCGTAAGGCTCCTCGTCCCCAGAACCTTTTGAACGGCCAGAACCTGACCCACAATTTCCGAGGGAGATAGATTTCTCGAAAACCGCTGCTGACCCGTGACACAGAACCGACAGCCAAAAGCGCAGCCAGCTTGTGTCGAGACACAGAGAGTCAGGCGTCTCTTATCAGGGATGAGGACGCTTTCAATGGACTCGCAGTCTTCCAAGGTAAACAGAAACTTCTGCGAACCGTCGTGGGAGGTTTCACGGCTCGTCACAGGCAGGGGGAAGATTCGAGTGGTCTTTTCAAGCAGGACCTTCAACTCTCGGGAGAGGTTGGTCATCTTGCGGAAAGAATCCTCCCTGTCCCGGTAAATCCACCGGATGATCTGCTGGGCTCGGTAGTCCTCTTTGCCGAGTTCTCTGATAAGCCCCCTCAGTTCCTCCCGGTTCAGATTCCTGATATCGACCCTTTCGTCCATCTACAAGAGACTCACAATGAATGATTTGTAGAAAATCTATCCCTTCGTTGAGGAGGTTGTCAACTACTGCGGACGATGGGATACGGGGCAGCTGAACCCAGACCCCTGACAGCTGGAATGCTTTTTCATGGTCCCAAAACCCTGAGGGCTTCCATTTGACAAAAGGAGGGAGGAGCTATAGATTTAAGGGGTCGAGATCACACGATGGAGACTGGAGCATGGCAATGAGCCATCAAAGTGACGGGCAAATGAGCACCAACAACGGGCGGGAGACCATTTTTGATCTCATCATTGTGGGGGGTGGGCCTGCTGGGCTTACCGCAGGGCTTTACGGGGGACGGGCGAGGCTCGCTACGATTCTTCTGGAGGGTGCTGCGTTAGGAGGCCAGATGACAACCACAGATGAGATCGACAACTACCCTGGATTCCCCAAGGGGGTTACAGGAGCTGAATTGACCCAGTTGATGGAAGAACAGGCCAGAGGTTTCGATTGCCAGATCACTCCTGAAATGGCCACGGGGATCGAGGTCGAGGGAGAAATCAAGACGGTAAGGACTGAGCAGAACCTCTACCGGGGGCGCGCCCTCATCCTTTGTCCCGGGACAGAATACAGAAAACTGGGAGTTCCTGGCGAAGAAGAATTTACGGGGCGAGGAGTTTCATATTGTGCCACTTGCGACGCCGCCTTTTTTAGGGATAGCAAGATTGTGGTTGTGGGGGGCGGCGACTCAGCATTGACGGAGGCCCTGTTTCTCAGAAAGTTCGCCAGGGAGATCACCATCATTCATCGTCGGGATTCTCTCAGGGCTGAAAAAATCTATCAGGAAAAGGCCTTTGCCGAGCCAAAGATCAATTTTCTCTGGGATAGCGTGGTTGAACAGATTAGGGGAAACGAGACTGTGGAAGGCGTGGTGGTGAGAAGCCTCAAGACCCAGGAGATTCGAGAGGTCTCAACGGAAGGGGTGTTCATGTTCGTCGGTGTCACCCCCAAAACAGCGTTTCTGAGCGGTGTAGTGGAATTGGACGAGAGGGGCTATATTGTCACGGACGATGCCTGCAGGACCTCGGTCGATGGGGTCTTCGCTGCAGGAGATGCTCGAAGAAGCTTTTTGAAACAGATTGCCACAGCTGTTGGCGATGGGGCAACCGCGTCCTTTGCTGCTGAGAAGTACCTGGAACATAAGGACGCCTGAACACAGGCTTTTTCGCTTTCTGAAGGAGAAGCCGCCGAGTAAGGGGCAGGCCTTGATCTTACCCGATCTTGTGGTACGATTTATGTAGGAGGTACGACTAGCTAGGGCACACTCGACAGAGGGGGAAAACTTATGAGAGAACTGGTAGAGAAAGCGCTTGAGAAGGTGAGACCAGCGCTGCAACGGGATGGAGGGGACATCGAGCTCATAGACGTCAAGGAGGATGGTGTTGTCCAGGTGAGGTTGACTGGCGCCTGCGGTGGGTGTCCTATGTCCCAGATGACCTTGAAAATGGGGGTTGAAAAAGCCCTGAAACAAGAGGTTCCGGGGGTAACCCGTGTCGATTCCCTCTAGGACTTGGCGGTAGGGGCGATCAGGAGTCTCATCGACCCATTGCCACTCGGGGATAAGAGGTCTGAAAGCGTAAAGATGCATCCAGAGATCCGGAACGATGAGTGCGACCGTTGTGGAATCTGCATCGAGATCTGCCCATCAGAGGTCTACTACATGAGTGAAGAGGTTGTTGAGATTGCCTTGCCTGAGGAATGTATCGAGTGCGGTGCCTGTGTGAAGCAATGCCCTCCTGGGTGCGTCGTTTTGGTTGACGAGTAAGGTTGTATTATTTTTTTCAGGTTCGCGGAGGGGGAAGCCGATTTTTGCGGATTGCGGGGCAGAGGAGGATCCGGGTAAATGGGGGAAGAGGTCTTTGTGGGTGAACCCCTCGTAGAGGCGGTCTCTTCTCTGCCAGGATTTGGCCCGGAGGAGCAAGTCTCTCCTCCGGTTCGAGAGCTTGGTTCCCTGCTTGGATCGATCAAAGAAGGCCGGAAAAAGGGTTTGAACCGCAGCTTCCTAGAAGCCGAGCGACGAGTCTTGGCCATTTTGGAGGGAGCCAGCAGGCATCGTTGACAGGCCGGCAGGGGCGAGGAATAGTGTCGGTACGGTTATTGCGAAAAGCCAGGTTGCCGTCTCTGCGAATCAAATCGCCTGCCAAAGTCAACCTGACACTGGAGGTCCTCGGACGGAGATCAGATGGCTATCATGACATTCGCAGTGTCATGGTACCGGTGGATCTATGTGATGTTCTCCATGTTGCCCTCACGGAAGGTGAGGGGATTGAGGTGTGCTGCAACGGGGCAGATCTCCCGGTGGATGAGAAGAATCTGGCTTACAGGGCCGGTTCCCTGATCTGCCAGAGGATAGGGAAGAGGAAGGGATTCCAGATCTCGATCAGAAAGAGGATCCCTGTAAGCGCTGGTCTCGGAGGAGGCAGCAGCAACGCTGCGTCCACGCTGATGGGACTGAATAGACTGTTGGAGGCTCGTCTGACCCGGTCTGACCTCATGAAAATGGCCACAAAACTGGGAGCGGATGTGCCATTTTTCATTCTAGGTCGTCCGGCCTTGGCGACAGGCACAGGGGAATTGCTCGAGGAATTGGCTGATCTACCAAGATTCTGGTTTCTCTTGGTCTATCCAGGGATTCGTGTGTCTACCCGATGGGCATA
>CAYGBW010000088.1:0-6225 GCA_964348185.1 uncultured Thermodesulfobacteriota bacterium
ATCGATTTCATCGAGACTTCTGACCGTTTTCCCAAGGATGGTTTTCCCCTTCGCCCCGGCGTCATCATCGACGATCGCGACGAGTTCCATGCCAGTTCCCTGAAGGGTGATATAGGCAACCTCCATCTCCTCGCTCACACCGCAGAAAACGACCCGCCTCACCCCCTCCGAAGCCATCTCGTAAAACTTCTCTGCGAACATGGACTTGAGCCTTCCGTAATGGTGAATGTTATAGGACAGAAATGTCAGGGTGAGTTTGGCCTTTTCTGCAAATCCCTTCGGGGTGACATAGTACCCGATCCTCCGGGGAGGAAGCTTTCTCAACCTGATCCATCCCCGCCGGACCATCCGTTTGAGGCATGCATTGGTCACCCCGAGGGCGATGCCAAACTTGTGGGATAGTTCTCTCTGGGAGAGATTTGGGGTCTTCTCCAACTCTTGCAGAAACTGGAGATCCCGCATCGATTCGGAGGGTCTAAAAAGGCCGTTTGTTCCCTCAGCCATGGGCTTATCCCGTGGCAAACCTCACGTTATTCGCCTTCTTAAAACAGGCCCTTTGTCAGAATTCACGCGAGTCCGACAAAAAAGCGTTCATTTCATGAACGTTCATTCTGTGAACATTAATAGCAGACAGAATCGGGAAAGTCAAGTAAAACTTTGAAAAAATGTGACAAGAAAGCAAAAACCGCCTCATCGATGAAGTGGCTGAGGCAAACCTGTCAGAAGCCTGAGCCGTCAAGAATGTGAATGCCGACCAATGAGGGCTGAACGCCGCCAGGATTGGCGGGAAAAAATCTCACGAGGCCGGCTTCACCTTTGAAAGAAGGTCCATGGCGCCTTTCAGGACGTCTTCATAGCTTATGGCTCTCAGACAATCGACTTCCTTGCAATTTCGGTCCCGACACGGGCTGCATGGAAGGTCCTTTCTCACCTGAACCGATGGGGCGCCCTCATAAGGGGCATTGACGACCGGATCTGTAGGCCCGTATATCCCCACGACCGGGACGCCCATGAGGGAAGCGATGTGCATAGGGCCGGTGTCGCCCCCTACATAGAGGTGGCAGTGTCGGTAGATACCTGCCAGCTGCTTCAGAGATCTCGTGGGACACGACACCACAGCGGGCGATCTCATCAGAGAACGGACCCGCTCGGCTGTCTCTCGCTCTTCAGGTCCCCAGGTCAAGAGAATTGAGGCCCCTAACTCGTTGAAAAGACCATCAGCCAATCGCGCATAGTCCTCTGGAAACCATCGCTTGTAGCGGGTTTTCTCACTGGTTCCTGGATGAATGGCGATCAGGGGATATTGAGCCAGGAGACCCTGCTTCTTAAGGAAATCGGTCGCATACCTGAGATCCTCAGGTGATATGTGGGGGGTGAGGTTAGAGCGCCTCGTGTCCAGGCCAACCCCTTGAAGGAGCCTCAGGTTTCTCTCAAAACGACTGATTGGACCGTTGGGCAGAGACACTCGCCGGTTGTTAAACAGGTAATTCCATTCCTTACAGAATCCCTTCTCAAATCCCACACGGACCCCTGCGCCGCTTAGCATCGAGAGAATGCCACTTTTCAAAATACCGTGGAAGTCGATGACCAGGTCAAATTGCTTTTGGCGAAGTTTCCTGATAAATGGAATCCCTTCCTTACCGAGAGACAACCAACTCCCCCTCTCCAACCTTTCGGCCCAGGCTGTCCTTGGAAAAACGAGTATCTCAGCCAGCTCAGGCTGTCCCAGAAGAATGTCACTCGACTTTTCCTCCACCATCCAAGAGATTCTGGCCGAGGGGAAATGATTCTTGAGAACGGCAAGGCAGGGCAGCGTCCGGACCACGTCACCGATAGCGCTCAACCGGATCATCAGAATCCGTTTGAAAGACCGGTCTTTGATGCTCTTCTGATCTGAGCTATTCCGGCTCAAGACGACTCCTTGCTACAAGACTTTCAGTTCGCATTTGACGCCGGCGCTCTGCTGCGGCGTTATTCATGGGAGAAACGGCCCTAACGGCCTTTTCAGCCGGCTGTTGGGTTGAAAAGCAGGCCCAGTTGTGGAAGCCCGCCTTCATGTCGCTTCTGGCATGATCAGGATCCCCCTCTACTCCGTCCGATCCAATCCTTGCTCCTTTCCGGCATTATAACTCCATCAGTCGACAATCATGTGAAGCGATATTAGACGAAAGGGCCGGCCCTCTAAACCCTGTAAGAAAGTTCGAACGAGTTTTGAGACCCTTTCAGTTTGTGGGGGCTGGAGCCTATGGGGTCTGCTTCTCAGGTCTAGCCTAATTATCGGGGATACCACGGGCAAATACAAGGTCCCCTCCCCGGTCTTGGCTTTTCCCTGGAAAGCTTTCTAGCCGATATGGGTTTTGTGCAGGGGGGATTTTCCCGGGCTGAGTCATTTGTCGAAGTGACCCGTTGAGGCATCAGGTTTATTCGCTTAATCAATTCTTGGCAAATAGGCAAGTAAAGCTAAACCCCGGCGAAGCAGAGGCGCCTTGTTTGAAGGCGTTTCGCTTTTCACAATTGAGAGCATGTCTGCTTTTCGTATTCAGACGTCACCCCGTTATACCCAGGAATGGCACACCGGAAGAAGGAGGGAAGAAGGATGGAAAAAGGCAAATCCAAATCTATGGAAGTTGCAATTGGCAGACCATTCGCGGAGTTCCGAGCCAACAGGGACGGATTGTATGGGAGAGAGAGCCACTCGAAATGGCTCATCTCAAGATACGAACTTGCTATCGTATACATCATGTGATATACGCTGAATACCGGGGATGCCGAATTAAAATAGTAAACTCCAACGTTCTGGAGGGAGTTACGAAAGGATTACACCCGGAGGTGCCGACGCGAAGTCTCCAAGAGCTTTTGACATCTCGCTGGAGGCCTCTTACTTCAGACCTCGAAAAGGCTATGACGCTCGAAGCGCGGAGACGGAAATCCACGAATCTCGCAAGTACCTGCTCTTTCTCAACCTTAGCACATCTCCAACTGAGGGAAGATGGCCAAGCCTCGAGCTCCTTTCCAGCGCATCGGTTAGGAATTGACGACCGTGAAACTCTCGATTGTGATCCCAGTTTATAACGAACGTTGCTTCATCGCCAAGGTGCTCCAGCGCATACAGAGGGTGAATCTCAAAGGGGTCCAGAAAGAGATCGTCATCGTAGAGGATTTCTCCACTGATGGGACCCGAGAGTTTTTGCATGAAATCGCCCGTGCACAGGCAGATTCTAATCCGGAGGCATTTGATCTGATCGACCTAGGGGAAAGACTGGATATTACCAATACGAAGATTCTTTTTCAGAAGAAAAATCAAGGAAAAGGCACAGCGTTGCGCAGAGGGTTCGATGAAGCTTCAGGCGATGTGATAGTCATACAGGACGCTGACCTGGAATACAACCCCGAGGAATACCCGAAGCTCTTAGAGCCGATTCAGCAGGGAGTTGCAGATGTGGTCTATGGTTCCCGATTTCTCGGTGGCCCACCCCGGGTCTTGTACTTCTGGCATTACATTGGCAATCGGTTTCTGACAATACTATCGAATATGTTGTCCCATCTGAATCTCACCGATACAGAAACCTGCTACAAGATGTTTCGCCGAGATGTGCTTGATGCCCTGGAGATTAAGCAGAAACGCTTCGGAGTTGAGGCGGAGCTTACGGCCAAAATCGCTAGAATGGGCTGCCGGATACATGAGGTGCCGGTTTCCTATTACGGACGCACCTATGCCGAAGGCAAAAAGATCGGCTGGAAAGATGGTGTGAAAACAATTTACTGCATTATCCGGTACAATCTATTCCCGTGACAGGGGACGCCGTGGATTTCACTCACCGATCTGTTGCTGGCCGCTATTTCGCGCTTCACTGTCCCTTTCATTCCCCAGTTTGCATTTTTCGGCGCATTGGGCCTCTCCGCATTCTCAAGCCGGCGCAGTGGTTCGGCGGTGGCAATTGAATTCTAACTTCATAAAAGAGACCATAATGGATCAGGACTTCTCAACGAGGGTTAGGTATGGGTTTTCGATTTTTGCCTCAAAAACAGAGCGAGTCACCCGGGGTCCGGGATTCCCAGCGTGAGATAATTACCGGTTTTTGAGGGTTCAGTGAACATTTGTTTCGTGGCTTCAGACGAAGAAGAAAGCCAAATCCTAGGTGCCAATCCAGCGACACCATGGGGTCAATTTGTGACCTCATCTTGACAATTCCGGAAAAAGGGATTATATATTATCACTAATAGGTTGCAAAGAGTTTTGGTTTGGTAGAGAAACAAGCCGCATAGCTCTCAAGGCCATGCGGTTTTTTTTAAAGGAACCGGACCTGGGCTGTTGCATCTTATCAGTGCTAGAATGAAAGGGGGTGAGACGCAATGCCCAAGGGTCAAGTCAAGTGGTTCAATGAGCAGAAGGGATTTGGATTCATCTCCCGGGATGAGGGTGACGATCTATTCGTTCACTATTCCTCCATCAAGCAGGACGGATTCAAGGTCCTCTATGAAGGGGACACGGTGGAGTTTGAAATCGCTCAGGGCAAGAAGGGGTTGCAAGCGGTTGACGTGGTCAAGTGCTAAAGGCTGTGAAAGCGGAGGGTCAGACCCCGGGAGGCGGGAGGAGCCCCGGGGTCTCTCCTTGTGTGATTTGGCAGGAGACATCGGAGAGGGGAAGAGATGGCCAGGAAGAAAGGAAACCCTGCTTTCAACGGTTCCAAAAGGCGGCGGTGGAGGAAGTCCTTCAGAGCGGTCTGTGCCGACTGTGGGAAAGAGGTTGTGGTGGAGGTTTCTCCCCCTGCGGGAGAATCCCTTATCTGTTTGGACTGTTATAAAAAATGAGGAAACATCGATGTTTCCCTTTTGATCGATCGAGCAATGAGATTGAAAGGCAAAGGCAGGTAGTGTAGAGATGGAGGCATACACCGATCAGCTTATCAGCAGTGCTGAGAGCTTCTCCGTGTTTGAGGAGGAGTATCAGTTTGAAGGGGAGGAGTCGGAAAGCCCTTACGAGGAGGAGGAAGCCGAAAGTGGGGACGAGGAACCGAGGGAGTATTTCGCCTCGCCCTATTCGTTTGTGGGGCCGTATTTTCGTGAGGTGGGGGAGGTTCCTCTTTTGACTCCCGAGCAGGAGTGCGAGTTGGCCCGGAGGATCGAGGGGGGAGAGCGGCGGATCAAGGTCCTGTTGGTTCAGAGCCCTGTGGGTTTGGGGTGGATTCGCCGGGTCGTGGATCAGCTCGAGGGGGGAGAGATTGAGGCAAAAGAGGTTCTGGAGGCTCCGCCTTCTTCGGTGGATCCGGAGTCGGGGGATGATGGGGATTTGACCGAGCGGTTTATCGGTTTGGGGAGGCAGGTTCTTGAGCTTTGCTGTGAGGACGAGGGGCTCAGCGAGCGGGTTGACGACCCGGGCGCATGGGTCGAGCGCACGGGCAATCAGATGACGATCGAGGCCCTGATCGATCAGATTCCGATCAAAAAGGACAGGCTGGAGGATTTGGAGGTTGGGCTTCGGGAGGCGGTCCGTCTGATTGGCCGTGGGGGGGGCCGTTGCGGGTCTTCAGATTTTGGCCAGAGGATGGTGAGCATTCTGTCGGGGGTGGGCAGGTGCAGGGAGGAGGTCAAACAGGCAAGAGACGATTTTGTCCGGGCCAATCTGAGGTTGGTGATCACGATTGCCAAAAAGTACGTCAACCGGGGTTTGTCGCTCTCTGATCTGATCCAGGAGGGCAACATTGGTCTGATGAAGGCGGTGGACAAGTACAACTACCGCAAGGGGTATCGGTTTGCCACGTATGCGTCGTGGTGGATCATGCAGGCGGTGACCCGGGCCATCGCTGACCAGGCCCGAACGATCCGGGTGCCGCTGCATGCGATTGAAAATGAGACGAAGGTGGTCAAGACCTTCTGTCGTCTTTTCAATGAGATGGGCAGAAAGCCGACGCCCTCGGAGGTTGCCGGGGCTTCGAATTTGCCCATTGAGAAGGTGAACCGGGTTTTTCAAACCGTAACGGGCGAGCCCATTTCCCTGGAGACGCCTGTGGGGGATGGGGGGACGCAATTTGGCGATTTCATCGCCGACAAGGAGACGGTCTCGCCCCTTGAGATGACGATCCAGACCACCCTGACCCAGGAGATCAGAAAGGTTCTGGCCTCTCTGAGTCCCCGGGAGGCCAAGATCCTCAGGATGCGATTCGGCATCGATGAGACGCGCGAGTACACCCTGGAGGAACTGGGCCGCCAGTTTGGGATCAGCCG
>CAYGBW010000089.1:0-32146 GCA_964348185.1 uncultured Thermodesulfobacteriota bacterium
GCCTGGAGGGTCCGATAGGCGTACGGTGGGTTGCAGGCTCCCAGGATCACATACTTCCTGAAATCCACGTCCAGCTTCTTCTTCAGGGTTTCCTTCACATCGATCTCTGTCAAAACCCCGAATCCCTCCTCCTTCAACGCCTCTGTGACCTTTCTAACCGCTTCTTCATAGGAGGTGTCTAGAACCGTGCTTAAAGCATACTCTTTGATTTGATCCATGGTTTGTCCCTCACTCAATCAGATCCCTTTTCTTATCCTCATATTCCTTCTTATCGATCTCTCCCCTGGCGTATCTCAGTTTCAAGATGTCAAGAGAGGATCTTTCCGGGCTCCCAAGGGTCTTATCTGGTTTTAAGTATTGCCATGCCAAGATAACGACCACGGCGATAATGGCGACCCAAAAGATCCCCATAAAACCCATTCCGAAACCACCCATCATCTCTAGCCTCCCTATTCTCTGAGCAATAATCCATCGTGCTTGAGCGAGTCAAGCCCGAGGGGATTTAGCTCTGACGATGTGGTATCCATGAAGAAAGAGAGCCGTGAGTCCGCGCAAGAGACACTAGAAATTCATGCCGATCTTTTCAATATCCCAGGTCTCTTTTCTTCTCTTCGAACTCTTCTCTATTGATTTCTCCTCGCGCGTACCTTCTCTTGAGGATTTCCAGAGGTGAGTCTTCTGCCCTGGCGGCGTGGCCCCCGGTGCGGGTCGATACCACCAACCACCGGATCAAAAAAACGATTCCCACGATCACGGCAATCCAAAAAGCGGCCATGAGAATCATTCCGACCCACCCCATGCCATATCCCCACCCCATCATCCCTGGGCCCATACCCCATCCGTGATGATCACCCCATTGAGTCAAAATATCATCCAAGGGCACTGTATACATAGGGTCCTCCGCAAAATAGAAATTAAAGGCTTCCCAAAAGCCGAACGGCTTCCGGAAAACCCAAGGGCTTAATACACCGAACGCATCGAACCCGTGTTCTTGTCGACCAGAATTCTGTCCACCAGAGAATTGTCTTTCGTCAATATCTCTCCCTCAAAGGCATTCCCCACATCCTTGATCTCTCCCAATTTCAGGTTGGGGTTTCGCGTGGAATTCAAATAATCCTCCAGGATCCCCTTCGCGTCTCGCTCCTCCAAAGGCCTCCGGGGCTGCTGGTACTGGGGCTGAGATTGAGGTCCGTATTGACCCCCATGGCCTCGGCCCATCATCCCTCCTCCCATCATTCCTGGACCCATTCCGTGGCCCGAGCCCATCATCCCATGACCCATCTGGGCCTTTCCTTCGACAATATAGAAGCTCAGCCCCATGACCAAGACCAAAGCCAAAATAGAGATTGTCTTTTTCACTGGTTTTTTCCTTTCTCAAAGGGTAATTGGCGGATGGTCGGGGCTGAACCCCAGCCCCTTCCTCCCGCCTTAACATGAAATCGTCCCGTTACTTTTTCTCTTCTTTAATATACTTCTCTGGAGCCTGGGCAAATCGATCCTTGCACCCCACGGCGCAGAAATAATAGGTTTTGCCCTTGTATTCATAGATCGCGGCTGCTCTTGCCTCATCCACTTCCATTCCACAGATCGGATCGATGGCCATAGTCGTCACCTCCTTCCCCTTTCTTCTGCTATGCGTCTATCATCAAATATACCACCGATTTGGACATCCCGGCATTCCAAGAGCGGTTTTCTCTTCTCAATCTCCGGTCGGTAACCTACGTTTGGGAGATCTCTTTGGACTTCTCATCTCCCTGTTCCGTTGGGCCTCCATGAATATGCCCACCGCCACAACACCCCATTCCCCCTCGGCCTCGTCGCATCAGAAGGAAGAACAATCCAAATACTATCAAAAGGGTTACCCATGTTTCCATTCCCAAACCTCCTTGGAAATCCCTATCGATTCATTCCTCTTATTGGTTCTTGCGGAACGCTTTCGATCCCCCCCTTGGGCTATTGAAGAGCAATGGCCATGCCAGGGTTCAAAAAAACAGACGATGCGAGGATTGTAAGGTGTTAATATAATATGAGAAGTTTTTTTGGAAATCGACTCGACATAGTGAATTTCAAGGCCTGGATAGTATTTACCCAAAGGCCTTCATTCGGGAGGCACAATTGCAAAGTTTTTTTACACCCAAGGGAAACCGCAAGCCAGTTTTCCACACGCTGGGGAAAGATTCAAAAAGGGGTTGACCCTGGACCTAATTAGTCGTCACTGAAAAAGGCCCCCGACCCTCTCTGTACGGACTTTTTGACCCGTTCTAAGGCTCGGTCGTTCGATCTTCCGAACTCGGCCTGGCGGCCTCAGACAGCGGACACGAAGTGGTGCGTGAGCACTCATCTCGCCCCTTCGGGGACACTCTCCTTCGGCAAGCTCAGGACAGGCTCTTCGCCAAGACGGGTAGCCCCAAAAACTCCGTAATGTTCGCTCCAGGGACATTTTTCAGTGACGAGTAATTACAGGCTGTATTTTGATAATGAATCTAGCAGATCAGGAAACTGAATATGGCAACTCAAAAGGCCCAGGTCAAAATCGGGGGGATGATGTGTTCCTTCTCTTATTAAAGGATCGAGAGAGGTCTGATGAGGATTTTGGGAATCCCTTTTGGGCTTGATAATGGCCCTGCCAAGTCAAATTGATCAGCTCCAAAAAGATGAGAGACAGGGAAGGATACGGAGATATCAAGCGACCTCTGAATCATCCCTCATTACAAAGGCTTTGTCATTCCCATGGAGTGGTAGACTCTCTCAGAAGATCTGTGCTCCCTCATCGCCTTGGCCTCTACGCTGTCCTGGCGTTCCGAGTAGCCCCCTTTTAAAAGCTGTGCAAAAATTATACACTATTAAGATGGGATTTCCCCTTTTTCGGGAATTCTTCTCAGGGAGGATGTCCTTTAGACGATTTATGAAATAGAATCAAATGTAAATTCAACGGGTTAAAGAGAACCGGCTAGCACGGTTCGGCACGCTTTTTGAAGGGCATGATCGTTTGGACTGAAGACGCTAGGAGGAACCAGAATGGAGTGTGAGGTTTGTGGAAGAGAGTTAGGCGGCTTGAACGAAGTCGACCTGTGTCATCTATGCCGTGAATTGGTTGAGCTTGAAGAGAATAGAGAAGAAGTGAGAGAAAAGTGGCTTCAGCGCACTTGTCTGAGATGCGATTGCGTATTCTGGGCCCAGGGTCGGTTCAATCGAATTTGCCCGAGGTGCACTGAGAAGAATCGGAAAGTCGCCCAGGGTGGATCGCAACGGGGCGCATTCGGGACGGGATAGGGTGGATGGTAAACAGATAGAAACGGGGATTGCTCTTCAGTTGGAGCCTCTTGGTGTAAGACTATAGGAGGAACCCATTTCGAATCTGTCCTGACCGGAGAGCCACAGGGGTAAGCAATCAGCCATCCCCTTAGGCCTTTCTGATGACTACCTGCCAGTGATTGTCTTGACGCGTAACGGAAAGCACTTCATGCCCCTCCGCCGCGGCACTCTCTGGCACATTCTTTGCGCCCTCCTCATCGAGAAGGACCGACAGGATCTGGCCCCCCTTGATCTGCTCGAGGGCGAGTTTAGTGTTGACGTAGTTGAGGGGGCAGACAACACCCCGAAAATCTTGAAAGCTGTCGACACTGATCTCGGCGGGGGGGGATGGCTCTGTGGGTCGAGCCTTCGGTTGTTCTGGGGTTGAAAACCGAAGTGATGCGTCCATGTTATCGTAGAGGGTTCTTACCTCAGCGACAAGAGACGCCACATCGTCCCCTCGATCGTCAAAAGCACCTTCCGGATCCGGTGCAGAGACGCTTCGAAAAGCTGAAGCGATCAACTGCTCGAACATGGGGTCGACGAGGCCCTGTTTAAGGAAGTGCTTCCGAAAGAGATCGAAGGCCTCAACATCGCTGTTTGGCTGTTCGCCCCGGGTGACCAAAAGGGCGCGAGCAGCCAGAGCTGCGGCTGCAAAGTATCTCCCCTCATTCAGGGCCTCGCCGGCGCTTGCAAGGTCCACCTCGATGAGGTCAAACACGCCTGCCCCGCATTCACCTGGCCCACGCCCTGCCAGGGAGAATATCTCCTGCGCACCCCAGTCAAAGTAGTCGTTCTTGTCCTCCTCGAAGTCGGGGACGTCCTTGTAGTCTTGAATCAGGTCATCAGCAACCTGCCTGCCCTGGTTCTTCAGAAAAGCTTCGAAGTCCGGGCACTGCCCGGATTTTCGGAAGGCCTCGAGAAAGTCTCTGAGAAAAGCCGGAACATGACGAGCCGGGATGATCCCCTTGCCGGTGGAGAGTCTGGTCTTGCCCTCCTCAACGGTTCCCCCCAGTTTGACCCCGTAGCAGGGTACGAGTCGTCCTTTCACCCGCCGGGCTGCACCGAAAAGCCCAATCGGTGCAATGGGGTGTCTCCCGCAGGCGTTGGGGCAGCCGCTGATATTGATCTTTAGGGCTCCGAGTCCGACCAGATCGAGGCCGTTGCGCGAAAGCCCATCGGCGATCGCCTTTGCAAGACCTCGGGACAGACATATACCGAGCTTACATGTCGAAGCTCCGGCGCATGCGACGATATCCCGTAATACAGCCGGCTGGGTGCTGGCGAGGCCGAGGTGAGCGAGTTTGCTCTGCAATTCATCCAACTCACCCTCACGAACCCACCGGATGAGCGTGTTCTGCCACTGTGTCGTGCGAAGCATCCCTTCGCCATGGGCTTCCACAGTATCCGCCAGCGAATGGAGGACGTCTGCCTCTATGTCGCCGAGGAAGAGAGGAATATCCACGGTGTAATAACCCTCCTGTTTCTGTGGCCTCACGCTACTTATTCGCCAACTCTCAAGAGAGGCCTCGGATTGACCCCTTGCGGTGGGGTTCTGCTTCGGGGCAGACGCCCATTCTGGATGGGGCAAGGGCCGGGGGGCTGGACACGGAGGCGAAGCCTCTCGCAGTTTTTTTAGCTCCCCTTCATACAACCTGCGAAATGCTTCCAAACCGATTTGCTCCACCAGAAATCGCAACCGCGCCTTATGCTTATTCTTGCGGTTGCCATGCTTGTCGAAGACCCGTTTTACGGCTTCGGCAAAGAGGCAGAAATCCGATGCTGGCACGAAATCCTCTAATGTGTCGGCCACGCGGCTGTGGGCACCCATGCCTCCCCCCACATACACCGTGAATCCTGATCGGTCGCCCCGGCGTTTTGCGATGAAGCCGAGGTCATTGACGGTGGCAGCAGCGCAGTCCCTGGTGCAGCCGGAAAAAGCGATCTTATACTTGCGGGGCAATTCATAAGAGAGTTGATCCGATATCAGAAACTCCGTCAATGCCACCGCATAGGGTGTAACGTCGAAAACCTCCTCGCGGCAAACCCCCGAATCGTAACAGGCCGTGATGTTCCGCACGGTGTTTCCCCCGCCCCCCTTGGTGGAAAGGCCAGCTTTGAAGAGCGCCACGAGCGCCGGGTGTATGGCTTCCAAGGGAACCCGGTGCACCTGGATGTCCTGTCTTGTCGTCACATGGAGGATTCCATTCCCGTACTTCTTCGCGACCTTAGCCAACCCCCGCATCTGGTGGGGAAGGATTCCCCCTGCCGGGAGGCGGACCCGAAGCATGAACGTTCCAGACTCCCGCTGTTCATAGACCCCCATGGGTACACGAAAGGCCTTAAAATACTCGGCGGACGCGGCTCCCGCCTGGAGTTGTTCCGCCATCTGCCGGAGTTTCTCCAGGTCCTCCTCCAGCGTGTCAGGCAAATGGTAGATGCCTTGAGGTTGCACGGTCTTACCTATTATGGTCTCTTCTCTTGTCTGAGATCCTTATCCTGATCTTGACGTCTGTGAGATTCTTTACCATTTTGGTTAGGTAATGCCCCATTCTTTACTAACTTACTAAAGTATATATGTCAAAAAAAAGGAATGTTCGGCCTCACCGATTGCATTCCCCTTTGTCCCTTGGTCCTGTCTCTTCTGTTCTACCGCCGGTAAACACAGAGGGTAAAGGGTCGCATCTCTGGGTCGTACCGACACATGTCCATTTCACTCATGTTTTCTTCCATGCGACCACCCCCTCCCTGCAGAATTGATTTATAGTAAAGCTTATCTTAAATGTCAAGAAGAAGTCGGGTCAAAACGGCTTTTTGGGCTATATGTAGTACATGAGGCTCTCACCGGATTCCTCCCTCAGCCCCATTTCCCGTGCTCTGTCGCAAAGATCCTGAACGGTCACCGAATCCAGGTAGTCCTTGAGCCGCTGGCCCGCTTCTTTCCAGATGAGACGGGTCACACAATTGTCGATTCGATCGCAGTTGAAACCCGGGGCGTCTTGATTGACGCAGGGAACCGGATCTAGGGAACCTTCCGTAATGCGAACGATCTCGCCCACGGTGATATCCTCAGGTTTTCTCGCCAGAAGGTATCCTCCAGCCGGTCCTCGTTTGGATTGAACAATTCCGGCCTTTTTCAGTTTATGGAAGATCTGTTCCAGATACCGGGGTGAGATCTCCTGCCGCCTCGATATGTCTTTGACCTGTCCGCCGGAACGGCCGGCATGATAGGCAATATCGAAGATCGCCCGAACCCCGTACCGTGTTTTTGTCGACAGTCTCATCATGGCTCGAACTCCTTCCCGGACGGTACGGAACTCTTCTACCATTCTTTACAAAAAGTATCAAGAATTCGATTTGGGTTTTCCCGGCAACTCAGAGACCCTAACCTTTTGTTCTTTCACTCCCACCTTGGCTTTGAGCCTTCGAATCTCTTCCGCGATTCGATTTTGCTTCCTCCATAGACTATAGACATAGAGGAAGAGAACCGCCCAGGTGGCACTGTAAGCGGCAAACAGAAAGCCTAAGTTCTCCATACGTTATCCCTCCCCTGGGGTTGAAATCTCTTTTTCTCAAATAGAGAATGAACCTCCTGATACGCTTGCCGTGTAGTTTCTAGTCTTACCTTTGTCCTCAACAGCAGAAAGAACAGGAGGCAAAACGCGGCCAAGCTGATCAGCAGGGTCTTGAGCATGGGTGTTGAGATATGGATTCCCCTTGTGTCGATGACAACAGGATGAATGGTTCTCCACATCCGGATGGCCAAGAACGTGATGGGGACGTTGATGAAACTGATGATTCCAAAGACCGACGCGATATTTGACGTCTGTGATCCATCACGCAACAACTTCCTGATCATCAGATAGGCAACATACATAAACCACAAGATGAGTGTCGTGGTCAGTCGGGGATCCCAGGTCCACCAGACGTTCCATATGGGTCTTGCCCAGATCGGGCCGGTGATGAGCACCAAGGAGCAGAAGATGACCCCCACTTCGGCAGAACTGTGAGCCAGTATATCCCAGCGAATGTCCCTCTTGTACAGGTAGATGAGGCTTGCGATAAAGACGATAAAAAAAGCCAAAAAGGACAAAAACGCCAGGGGGAGATGAACATAGAATATTTTCTGAATGATCCCCATAACTTTCTCGGTAGGGGCATAAACAAAAATGGCATACAGGCTGCCAAACATAGCGGAACAAGTCACCCCAAGGAATACCGCCTCTAAGAGTCTTCTTTTACCGGACACGTGAATTCCTCTCTATTCTTCAGCGACAAAGTCAAAGGTCCAATAGGCGATGAGGAAGAAGATCAGGTCAAAAGCGATAAGTATTCTGAGCCATCCATAGATCCCAGCAAAAGATGCTCCCTCGAAGATCCTTTCTGTTGCCTTGACCGAGGCGATGATCAGCGGGACCACGATGGGGAAGAGAATGATCGCGAAAAGAATCTCTCTCGCCTTGGCATTGACAGACATGGCCGAAAAGATGGTCCCCACAGATACGAACCCCAGAGTCCCCAAGAAGATGATGAGGGAGAGGGGCATCAGAACGCTCCAGAGGTCTACACGGAACAGAATGGCGAACAAGGCCAGAATGAGGGCCTCCATGATCGTCATGAAAAGGAGACTGGCGACCGCTTTTCCCACATAGATGGTTGCGCGGTTCACTGGGCAAAGGAGCAATCCCTCCAAAGAGCCCCTATCCTTTTCCGAACCAAAGGTTTGGTTCAGCCCCAAGAGGCCAGAAAAGATGAAAGCCACCCATAACATGCCGGAGCGAATCCCCTTTTCCTCTCCAGTGCCGGTAGAGAAAGCAAAATTGAAGATGATGAGGACCAGAAAGGCAAAAAAGCACATGGAGATCAGGATCTCCTTGGACCGGAGCTCTGAGATCAGGTCCTTCCAGACAATGGGCCAAACCTTTTTGAAAAGAGCCATATCGATCTCACTTCCCCTGCTCGACGCATTGTTCATACAGGGCCTCGAAGCTTCCATCGAGTTCCGAGGGGTCTCCGTAGTAGGTGAGGTGACCGTCGTTAAGAATGGCTGCCCGGGTCGATAGCTCCAATCCCCGGGCAAAATCATGACAGGTCATGAGGGCTGTCCTTCCTCCATCCAAAAAAGCCTTGAGGGTCTTGCCAAGAAAGACAATCCCGTTCTGATCCAGTCCCGTAAAGGGTTCATCCAGAAGGAGGAGGCGAGGCTCGTGGAGAATCGCCCTTGCGATGGCAAGGCGCTGCTGCATCCCCCTTGAGAAGGTTTCAACCCGCCGGTCTCGATTGTCGATCAGGCCAACGTCGTCGAGGAGCTCCTCTATCCGACTGTCGAGGTTCTTGATCTGAAACATCTGCCCATAGAATTTCAGGTTTTCATGGGCTGTCAGATTGTCGAAGAGCAGAGGGCGGTGGGTCAAGACGCCGATGGACCCTCTCAGTGTCTCCCCTTCCTTTTCTAAATCGTACCCCAAAAGGGCGGCCTTTCCCGAGGTGGGCCTCATCAGGGTCGACAGGATGCGGATGAGGGTCGTTTTGCCTGCACCGTTGGGCCCGAACACGGCCAGGAGCTCTCCCTGATCGAGGGCAAAACTGATGCCTTCCAGGGCTGTGGTGAAGCCAAACCGCTTTGTCAAATCCTGAGTCCGAACTGCCGGGTGTTCGGTCTCATGCACGAAATCATTCATACTTGGATGGACACGTCGGCATGATCTGATTGGCCGCGAACGAGCTGCCGTCATAGATTCCTTCGATAATCACCTCTCTCCCCGGCTTAAAAGAGTCTGGAACCACTCCCTGATACACGACGGGAAGGGTGGTTTCTTCATCCGCCACCGTAAATCTCAATCTCAGGTCCTTGGGGTCCCAGGTGACCGATCCTTCGAGAACTCTTCCGCCCACCCGTACCCCTCCGTTGGATGATTGAGAGCCATTCTGGACCACTTCACTGACTGTGAGGTAGTAGACCATGGTATCCCTGAGCCCTGTGTAGACAAGATATCCGATGATCGAGAGAGCGAGCACCGTTATGAGAATCAGTTTTGTTCTCCGTTTTTTCACTTTCAGCCCCTTCCCTCAGGATTTCTCGGTGTGCTGTAAAGTCTCCGTCTCCGTCATTGTAATCGCCTTTTCTTTAAGCAGGCGCCGTTTCTTCTCATGCTCGTCTGGAGATATTCGGCCAGAATCGAGCTGATCGTCCAATTCGGCAATGGCCCAAAGAACGTTCTGTCTCTCCTCTTGAAGGGTAGATCTTCCCCCTGACTGCTGTAGTCCTTCCATTTTGGTTCCACTGGATCTTTTCCGCCGCCGCATCAGCGGGTAGGCTAGGCCCAATCCCACAAGGGCCACTGCGAAAATAGGGGTCATCTTCTTGAAAAACCTTCGCCCCCAGGGGAACCCTTTGAGGTTGAGTACCACTTGCGACCCCTTGGCCAACCCTTTCCCCGTAAAATGGAGGAATTGGTTGTCAGGCTTTCCAATGAGACCGGCATACTGAATGTTTTTCCCCCCTGCCCGAATTCCCTGATTGGGTATGAAGAAATCCAGGGAATCGGTCTTGAGATTTATCTGCTTCGACAGGTTCAAGCTGGGCCCCCCGGATTCGACTTTATAGGCAAAGAGGATCTCCTTTCTCCCGGGTTTAATATCCATGGTGTCCGCAAACCCGTCCTGGAGGTCCACAATGCAGCAGCTCATCAATCCCCGCCCGAGTTGGAGTTCTTGCGCCCGGGGAGGCAGAGAGATTCTGAGGGTCTCCTTTTTGTCTGGTGCAATCTCACGGGCGCCCACGAAGACCCGATTGTCCCGGTTTTCAACGACCATCACCTCTTTTACCCATAAAACTCCATCCTGTGGTTGTGCCAACAGGTGGTGCATGACGACCGAGAGTTTTTCATCGGAATCGGTCGTCTCGTACACGGTCATCTCAAAAGGGATCTCCTGTTTCTGATCCTCAAACGCGATCAGGTGGCTATTGTACTCGACGCCCTGATACACAGCTTGAAGCCTATAGCTATTCCCCTTGCTCCGGTTAAGGTTAGGGAAAGAGAATCTCCCTTGAGGGTCCGAATGGCTTTTCTGTTTTTCTTTTTCCTGGTTCCCCTCGTATCTCTGGAGGACCACCTCGACACCGGGAACCCGCTCTCCCGTTGTCCCGTTGATCAACCCCCCACTGATCATGCCCACAGCACCGTTTTCACCTGCGAGTATGTCTGTGTGAAATAGAATCATCAGTCCCAGAGACAAAAAAACAACAAAACGTCTGACAGCTAACCTCATGTCAATCTCTCCCCCTGGGGGAAATCCAATCTCACCCCACAGCCCCGGCAAAAAGCCTCTTCTGGAGTCACCTTCCTGCCGCATTGCGTGCAAAAGTTGAGCTTCCGGGCATCAGTCTCTTCTCCATTCCCTCTATCTCCTGTTCGTTTCCCTTTTTCGCGAAGCTGCTGCACCTCCCTCTCAATCGCTGCATCGACATGGCCTCCCCCTTCCAGGGCATCGAGTTCCTTGAAAATCTCAAGGGCTTTGGCCTTATACTGAGACTTCAATCCCTGGTAATCGTCCTCAGAGATCTTTCCCATTCCATAGTCAAAATCCATCTCCTTGATGGCTTCGTACACCTCCTCTTTCCTCTGCTCAAGGACCTTCCCTCGACTTTCTCTTTCTATAGGTGAAACCATCTCCAGTGGCTCTGGTCGGAATAGGGGACGAAAAATCCAGTACCCCACTGCCGTCAGGATAGCCAAAATGGTGCCGTATTCCCACATTTCCTTTTCCTCTTCTAACTCTCGAAGGCTTTCAGTTCCTTTTCAATCCTTTCCAGGTAGACCTCATCCTCTCTCTTGAAGGCGGCCTGTTGGTGTACCGGTTTTTTCCGTGAGGCCCAGCTCTTCAAGAGGGCATAGACGGCTCCAATTCCGAAGATGACCGCCGCAAAGGGTAGAATCCAGGCGGTCAGGTTGAACCCCCGTTTGGTGGGGGAGGACAAGATCTTTTCTCCGTATTGGCCGACAAAAAAGGCAATAATCTCTTCCTTGGACTGCCCCGTGTCCAATTTCGCTGTGATCTGATCCTTGATATTCGCTGCCGCACCACACTCCATGGTCCCTTCGCAGGCGCTAACCACCATATTGCAGCCACAGGTGCAGGTCAGCTCCTGGGCAATCTCACCGACGGTCACCGGGAAGGCGGGTGAGGGGCCATAAACAAAAGAACCGATCCATAGTATCAAAAGCAAACCGTATTTCCCTTTATTTGCATTCATCCGGTCGCCTCCTCATCTGAAAGCCGGCCGACCGCCCTCCCTTTTCTTTTATGATCCGGAAGCATGGCAAAGACCGTTCCCAGAGCCATCACCGTCCCTCCGATCCAGATCCAGATCACCAGAGGAGTCACCAAAACCTTAAACGTGGCCATGTCGTTTTCGTACCCCGCTAAGACCACGTAGAGATCCTCCTTCAGGGTGGAACGGATGGCCACCTCAGTGGCCGCTTGATCTTGCCCTCGGTGAAAGTTCTTTTCCGGATATAGAACGCCCTTCTTTTCCGTCGAATTAAACAGGGAAAGGCTGGCTGCAACCACCTCCTTATTGGCGGTGGGGTACCGGGCGAGGGCGTCGTATCTCAGGGTATAGTTCTTAATGGTAAAGGACTCGCCCTTTTTCACCGTTGCCTGCTTTTCCACCTTAAAGGCATTGCCCGTGATGCCGACGAAGATCAAAACAATCCCCACGTGAACGATGTAGCCGCCGTACCGCCTCTTATTCCTGTTCACAACCGTCCACAGGGCCCTGAGAATTGTTCCTCCTGCCATCTCCTTCCTTGCCCTTGCCCCCCGGAAGAATTCCAGGAAGATCGTGGTCATAACGAACAGGGAGAGGGTAAAGGCCAACAAAGGGTATAGCTGGCGAATTCCAGACAGAAAGAACACAACCCCCCCTCCCACAGATAGGAGAAAAGGTAAAAGGAAGTTCCGAATGAGATTCTCAAACGTGGTTTTCCGCCAGGCGATCAGGGGACAGATACCGGTCAAAGCCAGAAGGGCCAGTCCAAAGGGGGTGTTTACCTTATTGAAGAAGGGGGGGCCCACCGTGATTTTTACGCCCCGGACGGCCTCTGAAATAATCGGAAACAGGGTTCCCCAGAGTGTGGCAAAGGTGATGCCCACCAGGATCAGGTTGTTGTAAAGAAAGCTGCTTTCCCTGGACAGAAAGGAGTCCAATTCGTTTCGGCTTTTAAGCTGGGGCAGGCGGTTTATCAGGAGGTTGAAGGAAACCACGATAGCGACTGCCAGGAAAGCCAAAAATATCCATCCCAGGGAAGACTGACCAAAGGTATGGACAGACGAGATGATTCCGCTCCGGGTGATGAAGGTCCCAAAAATGGTGAGGAGAAAGGTCAGCGTGATCAGCACGATATTCCAGACCTTCAGCATTCCCCGCTTCTCCTGGATCATCACCGAATGGAGATAGGCCGTGCCGACCAGCCAGGGCATGAATGAGGCGTTCTCCACGGGGTCCCATGCCCAGTAACCTCCCCAACCCAATTCCACATACGCCCATTGGGCGCCGAAGAGGTTCCCAATGGTCAGGAAGAACCAGGAGAAGAGGGTCCATCTTCTCGTCGTCCTGATCCAGATATCGCCCAATTGCCCGGTTATGAGGGCTGCCATAGCGAATGCGTAGGGGACGGCGAAGCCCACATACCCCAAAAACAATGTAATCGGGTGAAAGATCATCCCTGGATTCTGGAGGAGGGGGTTCAACCCCTGACCGTCAGGGGGGGCCGTTGGAGACTTCTCGAAGGGATCGGTCACGAAAACCATCAGGGAGAGAAAGAAAAAGGTAATGCATATGAGAACCAGACTCACATAGGGGAGGATCTCCCGGTTTTTCTCTCGATTCTGCCAGACAACGACGGTGGCAAAAAGGGAAAGGAGCCAGGCCCAAAAGAGAAGGGACCCCTCCTGTCCGGCGTAAAAAGCCGTGAGCGTGTAGATGAGAGGGAGACTCCGGTTGGTGTACTGGGCGATGTATTGAACCTGAAAATCTCGGGTAACGAGGGCATAGAGCATTGCCACAGAGGCGACGGTGAGGCAGAAAAAGGTCGCTTTGATCCCGTTCTCCGCGCTGACGATCCTCTCCCCCCTCCGGGTTCTCAATCCAAGAGCGATCGACACACCTGAATAGGCTGATACGATGAGGGCAAGAACTATTGCGAAAGATCCAATTTCAACCATTCTCATACTCCATGAGTTATTGAGTTATGCTTCTTCATCGGTCTTACGGGATTTTTCCGATGACATCCCTGATGGCCTGCTTTGCGATAGGGGGATCGACTGCCAGCCAGATCACGCGAATCCCCTTTTGAAAGAAATAGTGGACCTGGCCCATTCCTACGGCGAGATATACGGGCACCCCCTCGACAGAGATTTCCCGAAAGTGCCAGAAGCCTCCTTGCTTGCTTCCCCCAACCCCTTGGGCCATTTTCCCGATCGCCTCGGTAGCCTCGCCATCGGAGCCATATTCCGAGACCCAGAGCTTCGCCCTCTCATTTCCGCCTTGGTAGGTACCGATATATCCCCTTCGGAAGGTGATGTGCTTTCCGTGTAGTCGATCAATCTCCTGTCTTGCCTCCTCACCGGACTGAAGTTCTTCGATTGTCATTGATGCGATGGACTGAGGGAGCACATCCCCCCTGACCGAGAAGGGGATGACGAGGAGCAGTGCGAAGGCAAATAAGAGAATCCGAACGCCGATCATCCTGATTCTTCTCCTTTAGAGGTCGCCTGCCTCTCGCCCTTGTTTCCCTTTACCGCAAGGACACCAACGGTAAATCCAAACGCCGAAAGGAAAAGAAGGGCGAAAAAGACCCAATCTCTTCCCCTTTCGTTAGACAGAGCGACCAGGGCAAGCCCAGGGATCGTGCAGGCAAGGGTCATAATCCAGTAGTACACCGTATAGGGTTTATCCATGCGAATCTTCCGTGCAAACTCAACAGTCGGGGAAATCGGTCTATCGGTCCTGAATAGGCCGGGTTCTCTTATGACGACTAGGGGTTAACAGGAACCCTCAACGCAGTGAGGTCAACCGAGGGGGTCTGAAGAGGACGTGGAAGAATTCCCCCTTCACAAGAATGGGTGACGGGATAGACAGAAACCCCGCCAGGGGCAGCATTAAGGAAAACAGAGAGAAGATAGGAAGGACGAAGTGCGGGCCGCCAGAACAGGATACCTCATGAAAGGGGATCGTGCCCGAACCATAACCGCAGAAGACCGGGCACCCCATCATCCAGACTGCACCGAAGACAAGGGCCAGAGAAAGTCCAAGGGATAGGATCTTTTCCCGATGAGGTCTCATATCAAGTGAAAAAATACACTAAACCACGTCCTTCTGTCAAGATGTACACCCGTTTTTCCACGATCTCCGGTGGAAGGCCCTGACAGAACACCCCATAGACCCAAGAGCTACCGAGGATGCAAAGGTGACCCCAGGGATTCTTCGATGGCTCCGAAGAGATCATCGATAAGAAAAGGCTTGGCAACGACCTGACAAGCGTAGCCTTCCTCAAGGGCTTTTTGGACGTATGGGCTCATGGGGTCTGCGGTGATCAGGACAATGTTGGCACCTGGATCGTATTCCTTGATCTCCCTGCTCGAGTGGTACCCGTCCATGACCGGCATTTCGAGATCCATGAGGACGATGTTGGGCCTGCTCTCCTTATATTTTTCGATCCCTTTATGACCGTCCACTGCAACCTGGATGTCCTGATATCCTCTGCGCTCGAGCAAATCCGTGAGCAACTGGGAGACTTGATCATCATCTTCGACAACCAGGATGCTTTCATCTTTCATGGTTTTTCCTCCCTGGATCCCCCAATTCCCCTCTGATATTAGCGATCCTGTTTATTAAGATCCCCTGATTTTCTGGGAATCCCCGGTCTCGGCTGACCCCTCGGCCAAGACTTCTTCTAGGGTCTGCTCATAAACGACGAATCCATCAGATTTCAAAAGGTCATCCTCCCACTTCTCCATGACCGTATGATGTTCCTTGGCCTGGAGGTCCGTTTTAACCACCTCTCTGATTTCTTCAAAGGGAATCTCTTTTCTCTTCTCCATCTCCCTGATCTGGACGATGTAATAGTCCCCGCCAAATTCAAAGACCTTGCTGATTTCTCCTGGCCTTAGTGCGAAAATCTCTTTATGGAATCCGTGGAAGAGCATGTAATCCACAGCGTTTCGACATTCAGACACGTCCAACTCCAGGCGGCCGCCTTTTGAGGCCGTGTCCTCGTCCTCGGAGTATTTTCGGGCAACCTCGGCGAAGTCGGCTCCCTTTTTGAACGAAAAGAAAGACGGCTTCAGCTCTCGGTATGCCTTCATCGCCTTTTCAGAGGCCCTTTTCTTCTCCTCTTCTTTCTTGCCCCCTCGCGTCACGATGATACCGATCTTTGCTTTGGCAGGGTACTGATACTCTTTCTTGTTCTTTCGATAGTAATCTTCGACCATCTCGTCAGTGATGTGGATCAGTTCTTCCATCTCCTCCCCATGAAAAATGGGGTAGAGGTTGGCCATGGTCAGGAATTCTATGTCCTGTTGATGCTCTACATGAATCATCTGGTTATAGGTATCCTCCACGATCAGTTCCTTGTCGATCATTCGGTCGACGATCTTTTTCTGCTCTTCGAATTCGTTATGGGCGAAGTCACAGAGCTGGGGAGGCTGTCCCTTCTGCTCCTCCCTGTCCATCCCCTCCATATGATGACACTCATGGGATGGGGTGTTTTGGGTGTACTCCTTGACGAAATCACCAATCGTGTAGGGTTTTCCGTTGATCGTGAAAAGAATCCTGTCGCTGTTTTCCTTGAGATACTCTTCCCCTTTTTGCCACCGGTATTCCCTCTCCAGCGGATCGCGGATCTGCTCATAGGGCTTGAAATGGCCGGGTTGTTTCTCCAGAACCTTGAGGATGTAAAAGGAGTCTCCTGATTTGAAAACCTCGCTGATCTCGCCTACGTCCAGGGAAAAAGCTGCCCTGTCGAAGTCCGATCCATTGCTCCCTCTGGCAATCCACCTGGGTTCCACTGATTCCTCGATATCGCTTGAGTAGCTCTGGGCAACCCTTTGGAAAGTAGCCCCCGATCTCAACTCTATCGAGGCATCCTGTGCCATCTGTTCTGCCGTCTCTTCTGCCGAGCACTCGGGGCAATCCTGTTTTTCTTTATCGATTTTGATCCGGATCTGTTCCACCCTGACCCTTTCAGGAACGCGATATTCATGGGCATGGAGGCCTTCTTTATGCCTCTGGTAGAAGTCTCTCAGTTCGTCTTCGGTGACCTTAACCCTCAACACGTCGAAATCTGCTGTGATCGAGGCCTCCCGACGAAGCTTTTCGACGTGATCCTTGGCAACCTGCTCGACCTCCTTGGCAATTCTGGGGTGGATTTTCTGATGGAGCCGGGTGAGCCTTTCAAACCGCTCGGATAGGGGATACCCTTCCAACACTCTTTTCTGGTATTCATAGCTCTCCCTCAGATCCTGATGGGCTTCACTGGCGTTGAGGATTTCCTCATGGAACTTCATGTGGAGAAAGGACATATTCAGGTTGTCCGTTAGCTTGCCCAATTTCTCTCTCAGATTCTCACGAAGGTCGATTTTTTTCTCTTTGATGGCCTTGGCGATGACCACGGGTAACACCATTTCCTTGACCAACTTTCGGCTTCCCTCGATCCCCTCATAGCGACCCTTGCAGCAGGGCATGAGGCCATCAAACCTCGCTTTCAGCTGGTCCTTGGAAATCGTACCCCCATTGAAGGAGGCAACGACGTTGGGGGCGGGGGGACCAGAGCCAACGTCCCCCCGGCCACATCCCAAACCCACCAGGACAGGCAGAACGACAAGAGGAATCAATAACCCCTTCTGATTCATTTCGATACCCCCCATGGTTCTATTTCACAAACTTGAGGTTAACCCGTTCCTTTTTTGAGTCGATCACAAACTTTTTGCTTTTGGCGAGGATCTTTTCTATCGTCTCCAGGTAGAGCCGATATTCGGTGACCTGTTTTGCCCTTTCATATTCCCTGAGCATGGTTGAGAACTTCTCCGCGTCCCCGCGAGCCTGATTGATGACCTCTTCCCGGTAACCCGCGGCCGAGCTGATCATCTTGTGGGCTTCCCCCCTGGCCTCTGGGATAACGCTATTCCAGTATCCCTGAGCTTTGTTTATCTTCTCTTCCCTTTCCTCTTTTGCACTGGCTACATCCCGGAAGGCCTGGGCGACCGCCTTCGGTGGGTTGACCTCATGGAGATTGACGTTGACGATGTGGAGTCCCGCGCCGTATCCATCCAGCATTTGCTGGACCTTGTGAGCGATCCGCTTCTGAATCTGGGATTTAGCGACAGTAAGGAGATCATCCACCATCATTCCTCCAAAAATCTCGGTGACCGCTTCGCGGGTAGCGTCGGGAACCAGAGAATCGGGGGAGTTTACATTGAAGAGGTAGTCGGATGCGTCCTTCACACGGTACTGGATATTCATCCTGATCTCGATGATATTCTCATCACCCGTCAAGAACTGGTTTTTTGCTGAGGCCGGGTCTGGGCCAGGTTCTGTGGAACCCATAGAGGTCATCGACGAAGCGCCATGGCCTGCGTGCCCACCGTGTCCTTCCGCCGTCGATGGAGATCTCTTCTTGGGGAACAGAAGGGGCTCTCGAGAGACAGACCCTCCCACATCGACCCTGCGAATTTCCATGACATTCACCTTTTCAATCGCCTCAAAAGGCCATGGGAGGCGATAGTGAAGTCCCTCCGTGATCTCCCCGCGAACCTCTTTGCCGAATACTCTTGCCACCGCCTCTTCACCCGGTTTGACCGTGTAAAGGCCTGATAAGAGATAGACGGCAAGGAGCACCCCAAGAAGGATGTATCCCAGCCAACCCTTTTGTAAAGGGATATGGCTGAATGCGCCCTTTATATCATCCATCGGGCCAACGTCCCCCTTCTGGGCGAAAATGTGGGCGTAACCCCTTTTTGCTTTTCTCCCGAGACTTCCGAGGATCAGAAGAATCCTTTGCACCGCCCCTCGCAGAAATCCCATCCAACGGGACCATGAGGACCCTTGGGTCTCCGTCTTCTTCCCCTCACCTGGGAGCTTCTCGGGGGTTGCAGAGACTTCAGTCGATCGGTCTTTTCTTTCCATCTTCATTCCCCTCTCTACCTATCTTCATCCTTCCGAGCTGCCAGGGATTCTGGTTCCCCCGAGAATTTCAACAGATCGGGGCGAGACGTGTTGATGAATTTGAGAAGCTCAGAATCAGCTGTCAGGACGACGGTGGTTTTCCCGTCTATGAACTTCTCGTAGGACTCGAGGGTCCTGATGAGTTCATAGAACTTGATATCCCTTTCATAGGCCTCCGCATAGGTCTTGATGGCAATGGCCTCACCCTCTCCCTTTATCTTCTGGGCCCTTTCATAGGCCTCGGAAAGGATGATCTGCTTCTGTTTGTCCGCATCCGCCCTGATTTTCAGGGCCTTTTCGGTTCCCTCTGAGCGGTATCCCTTTGCGATTCTCTCACGCTCGGCCTTCATTCTTCTGAAGACGCTCAGTTTGTTCCTCTCCGGGAAATTGAGCAGGGTGACCTTCACATCTGCGATTTCGATTCCGTAGTCCTCCGCCTTCTGGGAGATCTCTTCCTGCACCTCAAGCATCATCTGACCAAACTTGATGCGCTGAGGCTCTGTGGAGATAAGAGAGGAAAGGTCGTATTTTCCAAGGCCGATTCCGAGCTCCGAAGACATGATGTCTGCCAGCCTCGTTTCGGCTCCTATCCTGTTCTTAACCGTTCTCATATACTTGATGGGGTCATCGATCTTCCAAACAGCATAACCGTCCACCATGACATTCTTCTTGTCTTCTGTGAGGTATTCCGTTTCGCCCATCTCATAGGTAATCAGCCTATTGTTGTAGCGATGGATGCTCTGTATCGGATCGGGCCATTTCAGCTTCAATCCCGCCTCTTTAATCGCTTTTATGGGGTCGCCGAATTGGGTGACGACGACATACTCCCGCTCGTCGACCTGAAAAAAGATCAGCCCACTCGCGACAATCACCAGAAAGGTGATGACGATCATCAAGATTTTCCTTTTCATCTCTCTACCTCCTCTTCATTCAATGATGGTTTTTTTCACCTCTTCCCCAAAGAACCAGAGGTCCATGACCCCTTGTTTGACCTCGGGGTTGATGAGGATCTTTTCCACCTGGGGCAGGGCCTTCTCCATCGTCTCGAGATGGAGCCTCGTTTCCGTGACCTCCTTTGCCCTCTCATGCTCCTCGTGTTTTTTGAGAAAACGAGAAGCCTCTCCCAGGGCATAATTGGCTCGCTCGGCGCGGAACCCTTCAGCCTCCATGACGATCTGCTCCGCGTTTCCCCGTGCTTCGGGTATGATGGTGTTCCGGTAGCCATAGGCTTCGTTGATATAGGTTTCCTTGTCCTCCCTCGCACTGGCCACATCCCGGAAGGCCTCCATCACCTCGGCTGGCGGGTCGGCCTGAAGCAGCTGAACCCCGACGACACGGATGCCAGAATCCCAACCGTCGAGGGACGATTGGCTAAGAACCTTGGTCTTCTCCAAAACATGCGATTTTGTTGTGGTCAATACAGAATCAATCTTCATCTCTCCCACGACCTGTCTCAGAGCAGACCTTGTTGCATCCCTGACGAGTTTTTCAGGGTCCTCCGGGTTAAACAGGAAATCCGATGCATCCTTGACCTGATAGTGGGCGGCAACGTTCACCTTAATCAGATTCTCATCGCCGGTTAACATCAGGAAAGCCCCTGTCTCCAATTTCCTGATGTCATCGGCCTTCACCCGGTCTACCGCGTCGATGGGCCATGGGATCCGGTAATGGATACCAGGCGGTATCTCTTTCCCGACCTTTTGACCGAACCGTCTGACGATCCCCCTCTCGTTCCACGGGATGGTGTAGAATCCCGTCGAAACATAGGCGAGCAAGACGACCGATGCGAGGGTGATCACGACTTTGGGCCGTCCCAGCTTTAGACTGCCCTCTTCGATGTGACAGGAATAATCAGGCGACACCTTTTTGGAGGTGAGAGAAACCAATGCCCTGCTGAACAACCGGAGTCCCGTCTGAAGGACAAACAGGGTGACCACCACGGCTGCGAGCATATCCAGGTTGGTGAATCCCACCAGGTAGCCAGCCAATCCAATGATGACGGCGATCTCCATGACCACATGGATCCTGCAGTGGTATCCATCTGCAACCAGACTGGGGGAGTGGGTTGCCTGTCCCACGTAAATCTTAAACCTTGACATCAAGTAGCAGATGGTCGCCCCCAAAATAGCCCCCAGAGTGACGAGGGGGACATTGCTCAGCATCGGGACGTGGGGCCGGGTTATCATGATGAACATCTTGTAAGCGAGATAAAAGACGAAAAGGGAAATCAGAAGGGCCACCCCATTTTCGATCTGACTGATTCCCCGGGTAAACCGACTCTCCTCCCTCCTAGACAGGATCAACCCGACGAACACAGCCAGGGAGACAAACAGCCCTTGGACCGAGTGCCATCCACTCATTTGGAGGGCCATGCTCCCTGAAATCCCGGCCAGGAAGAACTTCAGAGCCACCAGAAAGACGTTTGCCCCAATGGCGATCAATAGGGCCTTTTCTTTTCTTCCCATAAGAGCCTCCTACAATATGCTTACAGAATCGTTACGCCAAAACCGCAAAACCCAAAATCTAGACAGAGGAGGGATATGAAAATCCTAATGGTCGATCCAATGATCAGAGGGATTTAGGAAGAGAAACGGGGAGGCCTAAAAAAGGGGGATATGCGTCCCTCCGGCAGGGAGCTGATCACGACCAGGAGGGACAAAACCACGACGGGGAGGATGAATGAAGCCAGCAGCCCAAAGTCCTGGTAGCTGAAAGAATGGGGGGAGACCAAGCAAGAGAAATGCTTGAGAATATCGACGTTCCCATGGTGTGAGGGACAGAGAGAGGAACACAGTGGAACATAGAGGACACCGGCTGACAAAATCGCCATGAAGATGAAGAACAGAGGTCTCTTTTTCATGAGGATCCTACTCCCTGTCAGCTCAGAGTCGCATCGTCGAACGAGAGGCCTTTACAAGTTTCATACCAACCCTTTCAACCGGGAAGGACAACTACCGGGCTTGCCGTGTAAAGGGATGAAATCATAGCCACTTTTTGAATCTATTTTAGCCCAAAGGTCTTTCAATCAGTCTTGGGACATGCCTGACGGTGTAAAATTTTTTTGCGTTTTCTGTCATCCTATTGGGAAAACTGAAGAGTTTTTATACACCTCTCTTCTCCTCTGTGATCCCATATTCCTTCAACTTGTTCTGAAGGGTCTTTCGACTGATTCCCAAGATTCGTGCGGTTTGTGTCCGATTCCCCTCGGTATCGGCCAGGGTCTGAATGATGATCTCCCTCTCCACCTCCTTCAATGGCATCCCCAAGGGGGCAGATACCATGGGATGACCCCCGTTTCGTGCCCCCTGAACGGGTGGGGGAAGATTCTCTGGCAATACACTTTCACTCCGGCATAGAAGAACCGCTCTTTCAACGGCGTTCTCCAACTCGCGAATATTCCCTGGCCAGTCATACCGCATCATCGTGTCCATGGTCTTGGGCAAAAACCCCTTAACCGGGTTTTTGCTTTTTTCCTTGTACCGTCTAAAAAAGTGCTCTGCCAAAAGGGGGATATCCTCCTTTCTCTCCCTGAGGAGGGGGAGACGGATCGGTACCACGTTGAGCCGATAGAAGAGATCTTCCCTGAACCTTCCTTCTTTCACTTCAACTTCAAGATACTTGTTGGTCGCTGCAATCAAGCGAATGTCCACCTGAATGGTCTTGGTGCTTCCCAAGAGTTCAAATTCCCTCTCCTGGAGGACACGGAGGAGCTTTACCTGGGTGGCCGCACTCATTTCACCGACCTCGTCGAGGAATAGGGTCCCCCTATCTGCCAACTGGAATCGACCGACTTTCCGAGTGAGGGCTCCTGTGAAGGCTCCCCGTTCATGGCCGAAGAGCTCGCTCTCCAAAAGGGTCTCGGGTAGAGCCGCGCAGCTGACCTTGATGAAGGGCTTCTGAGCTCTGGGACTGTTTTGATGGATGGCATTGGCAACCAGCTCCTTGCCCGTTCCGCTCTCGCCGTAAATCAGGACTGTGGCATCACTCGGAGCGATCAGGGAGAGGGTCTCAAACAGCTCTCTCATTGGCCTGCTCTTGCCGATGATTCTGGAAAAATCGAACCGGTTGGCGAGGCGCTCTTTGAGGAGAACGTTTTCCTCGTGGAGATGGTAATGGTCCAGCGCTTTTTGGACAAGGATTTTGAGCTCCTCGATATCCAAGGGTTTGGTCAGATAATCGTAAGCCCCTGACTTGAGTGCCTCCACGGCGGTCTGTACGGAGGCGTAAGCGGTCATCATGACGACAGGAAGGGATGGGCTGATCTTCTTTATCTCTCTCATGGCTTCGATGCCGTCCATGTCGGTCATGCGGATATCCATCAGGATGAGGTCAAAGGGTTCATTCTCGACGGCCCTGATCGCTGAAACACCATCATCCGCCTCGGAAACGCCATAGCCCTCCCTACCTAGGACGGCTCTCAGCATGGTCCGATGGCCCTGCTCATCATCAACCACCAGTATCTTCTCTTTCATCCCGGTTCTCCCCGTTTTCGTCTCCTCCCATCGGGAAAGGTAGATATATCTTGAAGGTGGTTCCCCTGCCTTCCCCACTTTCTACTGACAGCTCCCCTTCGTGGACTTCGATGATCTTGGCCGTAATGGCCAGGCCCAGCCCCGTGCCCTTCTTTTTTGTGCTGAAAAAGGGATCGAAGATTCGGGAGAGATCCTCCTGATGAATACCCGGACCCGAGTCAGAGATCCGGATTTCAGCCCTCCTTTTTTCAGGCCTCAAGACGGCTTCCACGCGGAGTTCTCCCCCCTTTTCCATGGATTCCGTGGCATTGAGGAAGATATTGAGGAGGGCTTGGGTGATCTGGTCTTGATCGACCTTGATCTTGTCCACTGGAAATGGCTTTTTAGTCAGCTTGATCCCCGTCTTGTCCAGGTCGGCCTGAATCAGCCGAAGGGGATGTTCCAAGATCTGGGAAAGGGGATACAGGCCGAGGCGAAGGTCTTTGGGCCTGGCAAAATCCAGGAGTTGAGCGATTACCCGATTCAATCGATCAACTTCCTGGATCATGATGGCAGCATAGGATTTATCCTCGCTTCCCGCTTCGAACTTGTCCCCAAAGTACTGGGCAAACCCCTTGATCGAGCTGAGAGGGTTCCGGATTTCGTGGGCCACCCCGGAGGCGAGTCGTCCGAGCGACGCGAGCCTCTCGGACCGACGGACCTTCTCCTGGAGTTCGCGGATTTCTCGCAAATCCCGAAGGATGATCACGGCTCCCATGCGAACCCCTTCGGGACCTCGCAGAGGCGTCACGCTTACACTCAAGGGAATAGCACCCCGTCCGGTTGGCCAATCGATCTCCTTCTCAATGATAGGCTTGTCACGATGAAGGACATCGTGGAGGTTGAGGCCGGGCAGATGAATTGCATTCTTCAGAGAGCGCTTCAGACCCTGAACCGTGTCCATGCCGAGAATATGGGTGGCCGTGCGGTTTGTGGACACAATTCGTCCCGTTGTGTCCACCGTTATCAAGCCATTGGCCATACTTTCCACGACGTTTTCTGTATAGCTCTTCATCTCGGCCAGGGTTCTATCCACGAGGTAGTAATTCTGCACGACGAAGATGAAATAGAACGCTGCCGAGCCAAGGACCAGAAGGATGATCCCCATCATGAAGGCATGACGAATATCCTGATCCCGAGCCTTTTCCAAAGGGGTCATCCACAATCCCACGACGGCTGCCTGAACATCGCCATCGGGGACCCATGCCGCAAGCTCAAAAACGCTTGTCCCGTCCGGCAGCTCTTTGATCTTCCGATAGAACACCTCCCCTTCACCTTCATGCCAGTCTCTCTTTTCGGGGAAGGGAAAGGGCCGCAACTGGGAGGCCTCGCTTCTCGCAATCCACCTGCCACTCTCATCCAACAGACCGATGTAGGCGACATCCAGATTCTCCACGACCCTGTCTAACAACCCGTTTAACCCATCGGGAGAGGATCGATTTTCGAATCGTTCATCTCGAATTTCAGCTTTTACCATGGAAAGAATATCCCGGGCGGTTTTTTCGAAGAAGTTCTCCCAATAGCGCCGATGCTGATCGAGGGTTCGAAAGGTGGAGATGGCATGCATCAGAATCAAGGTTACTGCGACCATAACGATGGTAATGGCCGGGAGGTAGAGACTCCTCCGCTTAAGCTTTTTCCAAGGCGCAGCTTTCTGCATAACCGTTCACCTTGAGATTCTCTCTCAAAGCCTACTCAAGGTTCTCCAAGTATTCAATCGAATCGTTCAGGTCGGTTTCGGACATCTGCATGGGCACTTCAAGTCTCCCCTCTGTATTGTTCTTTATTGCTGTGCCGAAGTCAAGGGACCTGAGGGCCCAGGATGGATGGTCCAGATTGGAAGCAGTCCAATCGGTGGGGGAGATCGATTTGATCGCGCCGCCAGTGAGTATGCGCGAAAGCGCCAAAGGGATGACGCATTCATGGGGAGTGGGAAGTTGTCCTTAGACAACACGGCCATGGAATCTAGCCCATATTCCCAATCGGTAGTTGGCCGAGAAATGCAGGATCCCGATAGCCCGTCTGCATCAGGAAGGTGTGGCCGTGTCTAAGAGGTGATTGAAGAGCTCAAAGGCCTCCTTGCTTGCCCAATCGCGGGGCCCCAACGCTGCCCCTATGATGTAACCCTTCCGGTCGACGAGATAGGTGGTGGGGATCGCCCTGGCTGCGTACTCCAAGCCGACACTCCCATCCGTGTCCAAGAGAATGGGGAAGGTCAACTTGAATTCTTTTTGAAAGTCCTTGACCGTCCTCGAATTTTCCCGCAGATTGATCGCCAAAATGGTAAAATTTCTGCTTTTGAATTGGGCATACAGCTTTTCCATGGAGGGCATTTCGACACGACAGGGTAGACACCACGTCGCCCAGAAATTTAGAAAGACGATCTTTCCCCGATAGTCCTTCAGTTTCACCTCTTTGCCGTTGAGATCTTTCAGCGTGAAGTCAGGGGCCTCGATCTTTTCGTCCAACTCAAAAATGCCAAGGGCTTCCATGAAATGGTCCTTGGCCTCCGCCTGGTTCAATAAGAGAGAATTCAGAAACAGGAAAGCCACGAATAATACCTGAAAAGCCTTTCTGGCGAAGTCCCTTATCATCTGCTCAATCCTCCGTTCAAGTTTCCTCATAATGTATTGATCTTCGCCCATGGCGTACCCCTATTTCAATACCCCACTAAGGAAAATCTTTTAAAATCTTCCCGTTTTTGCTCTTTTTAGGTATGGACATACCCAACAGGGATCAGACAGCCTGGGAAGTTCACCATACCTCACACATGAGGCATTCCAGACGGAAGTGCAGTCTGAAGGCAACCGGGGAGGACCCGTGACCTCCTCCCGGTGACCGGTTCATGCCGAAGTCTACAAGGGTTGACCTTTTTCTCGAAGGCCAGGCACTAATACCTGGCATGGAAAATGCAAGGAGCGCTTTACAAATTCTCAATCCTACTTGACAGTAATCGTTCTTTCCTGTTAGGAAACATACTATACCAAACCATAGAGAACCTCTACATTGCCTTCTATGCATTTTTCGAACTCTGAGCCCACCTATTCCATCGGCCTCGCAGCCAGAAAAGTAGGGGTTTCTGTCCCCGGCCTTCGACTCCATGAAAGAGAGGGTCTCATCCTTCCTGTTAGGACCCCGACGAACCGTCGCGTTTATTCTCTCAATGATTTGAGGATCGTCCAGACCGCTCAACACCTTATTCACGACCAGGGATTGAATTTCGCCGGGATCAGAAGGCTGATGGCTTTTCTTCCCTGCTGGAAGATAAGAGACTGTGATTCGGCCACCTATCGCAAGTGCAAGGTCCCCTGTATCACAGATAATCCCTGCTGGAGTAGCGGGGAAGCGCTCTCGCAGAAGTGCGAGGGGCAGTGTCAGTCGTGTCCGGTCTATGAGATGGCATATCAGATCGGGGATTTGAACATCTACGACTTGACGAAGATCTCATGACCTTTCAAAAGACTAAAGAGGGGAGGTCGAGTTATGGCTAGAGGCCCATGAACCTGAACAACACTCCTTGACGGTCAGGCAAGACCCGAATGCCCAAAAATGCCGGGGGAAGAGGATCTTCAGTGCTCAAAGGTTGGGTACGGGTCACGCTTCGGCGTGCTCCTATCTCGCATTGAAAATGGCAGGGTAGAATCTATGGAGCACAAGACGTATCGTTCATCATTCCTAAAGGTAAATAGGAGAGAGTAGAATGAAACTGATCAGACAAGCGGGATGGATGGTCGTGTTGGTCACGCTCATGGTCCTGGTATTTCCCCTGAATTCCCGGTCAGTGGAGGTCGTCTTCCCCAAGGGGTGTTTGAACTGCCACGGGGCTGAGCCGGACTATCCCGTACGGGGGATCAGGGCCCAGTACATGACGTCAGGCCACAAGAACATCGGAAACGCATCCTACGCCAACGGTGGTGGGTGCCAAAAGTGCCATACCAACGAGGGGTTCATCGAGTATGCCAAGACCGGGAAGGTCGACGAAAAGGGCTTCATTGCAAACCCGGCTGAAATCGGCTGCTTTACGTGCCACGCCCCCCACATCCGGGGTGACTTCTCCCTTCGAAAGGACGATCCAGTTACGCTCGCCGACGGGACGACCTTTGACAAGGCAAAGGGCAACCTCTGCGCCAACTGCCACCAGGCGAGGCTAACCGCCCAAGCTCTGGTAAAGGAGAGCCCTATCCCTGCTCCTTACTGGGGCGCCCACCACGGGCCACAGTCGGACATCCTTCTCGGAACGAATGGTTATGAGTTCCCCGGGAAAACATACTCCAACACGATCCATACCCGACTGAAAAAGGCCAATTGCGTCACCTGTCACATGGCACAGCCGACAGGACGGTATTCGCTCGCCCCCTCGGTCGGTGGCCACAGCTTCAGCGTGGAAGGCGAGGTCCATCACGCGCCCAAACTCAACGTGGCCGGATGTCTGGGCTCGGGCTGCCACAAGGAGATGAAGCAGGTCAGGGGTTCTAAGATATTTGAGAAGAAGGCTCGAGCCGATTACGACGGCGATGGAGCGGTGGAGAATGTTCAGGAGGAGGTGCAGGGGCTCCTCGAGATGTTTATCAACGAGAAGGGCACCGGCCTCTTGCAGATGCCGAAACACCGTCTCTATGACGGCGAGGGGAATTTCATCAGGAGCAAGACGACGTATCCGAAAGACGTGGTTGCCGCCGTTTACAACTACAAGTTCGTGCTGGAGGATAGAAGCAAGGGGATCCACAACGCCAAGTATGCGGTCCAGCTGCTCATGGATTCCATAAAGACCCTCAACCCATCGTTCGATGATTCGCAACGGCCCTAGCCGGTTCATCACTCCACCCGAATGGGCTTGGCGAAGAGCAAGATAGGCTTCTACACCATTACAGGTAATCAGGAAAAGAGGCAGGTCATTTTGGCCTGCCTCTTTTCCATGTCCATACCCTTCTCATCTTCAATGAGAGCCTATTCTTGGCTCTCCGACGGGTTGGAGTGGAGCTAAGGATCCGCCTCAATCTCCTCTCATGTATTTTGTAAGTAAAGGCCTGTTTGCCGTCTACAAAAACGACAGGGATTCTCTCCTTGAACTTCTCGTATAGATCCTCACTGGATTCGATGTCGACCTCTTGAAGGTCAAATGGAATCTCTTCCCGGAGCCGGTATAGGATCTCCTTGGCCAGGTCACAGAGATGACAGTCTTTTTTTCCATACAGTTGAACGTTGATCATGTTTTCGGTGTGGTTCGGCTGGGAACCCTTTGCGAGGTGGGTGACAGAATTCAAGGGGCGTCCTATGCCGTCTGAGTCCTCCTAGTTCCCGAGTATCTTGTTGACCCTCTCGACCACGGCATAGGGGCTGAAAGGCTTCGTGATATAATCGACGCAGTTCAATTCCCATCCCTCCCTCTGGGGGATTTCCTGTCCGATCGCCGTGAGGATTATCAACGGTGTTTTGCCGCTCTTTTCATTCCCTTTGAGTTGACGGTGCATCTCTTGACCCGACAGCTTGGGCATTTTGATGTCAAGGATGATCAGATCGAGGGACTCATTCTGTGCCACCCTTACGGTCTCCATTCCGTCTTTTGCGGTTAGGACTTGATACCCCTCTTCTTCTAGGACCAGTTTCAAAGCCTGGAGGATGTGGGGCTCATCATCGGCGACCAGTATCTTTTTCCCTCTCATAAATGCCCCCCTTTGGGTGTCAGTATCTCCAACCGCCACGCCCACCCGTTCTTTCTCGCTTCAGTTAGTCGCCCCTCTGTTCAGTGCTTCGTTAACGGCCTTGGTCACGGTCTCTCTCGTCACGGGCTTTACCAGGTAATGGATTGCCCCCAACCCCATCGCCACCGTTGAATCCTCTGAACCTGACAGGACGATTACCGGGATATGTTTGGTGGTCTCATCCCCTTTCAGCGTCTCCAATACCTCATATCCATCCATACCCGGCATCACCGTGTCGAGAAGGATCACGCTCGGTCTTACCCTCCTGGCCAACTCAAGGGCCTTTGATCCGTCTTCGGCCTCGTATACTTTAAATCCCTCCTCCTGGATGAAATATCTGAGAAAATCTCTAGTTTTTTGATCATCATCCACAACCAGGATTGAAATATCCTTCCTCGAACCCTCTGGATATTCAAAAAGATCGTGAGTCTCAGCGGGATAGGGCCGCTCCTGAACCGTCTCCCTCTCTCCCACGACAGGGAGGGTGAAGGCAAAGGTGCTTCCCTTTCCTTCATCGCTTTCTGCCCAAATCCGCCCCCCATGCCTTTCCACAATATACTTACAGAAATACAACCCCAACCCTGTTCCGGTGTCGTCTCCAGCAGCGGGCCGATTGATTCGGTAGAATCTCTCGAAGACTCTCTCCAGATGTTTCGAAGGAATACCGATGCCATTGTCCGTCACCCTAACCTGGACCTCCCCAGGGGATCCCGAATCCCCGGGTGAATACCCTGCTGAGACCCGGATGTCCCCCCCCTCAGGGGTATACTTGACAGCGTTGTTCAGAAGGTTGGCCAGGACCTGTGTCAGGGTATCCTCATCCCCCCAGACCCTGGGAACATCCTTTTGTCCATCCATTTTTATGGCAACATTTTCCTTCTGAGCATGGGATCGGTGAGCCGAAACGGACTTCTCAATGATCTCACGAACGTCAACAGGTCTCCTCTCCAGATCGAACCTTCTCTCCTCTATTTTGGTGATGTTCAAGATGTCATTGATCAGGCGGGTGAGACGATCGGTCTCTTCATTGATAATGTTCAGAAATTCGACCTGTTGATCCACATTTCGATCGGGCTTCTTCAAAAGGATTTCAGCATAGGCCTTGATCGAGGCTAAGGGGGTTCTGAGTTCATGGGAAACCAGGGAAACAAACTCCGTTTTCAACCGATCAATCTCTCTCTCCGAGGTGATATCGTTGAAGACCTTGATTATTCCGAGAAAATTCCCATCGTTATCGAATATGGGACAGACAGAAACCTTCAAGACACGGCGTTGAGGTTTTGTCAATTCCACCTCCTCAACCCAGACGTCTTCTTGTTTCCTCAACGCTGGACCGTATGCCTTGTAGACATCACACCCCTTGCAGGCTTCAAACTTTTGTGAGTATTTTTCGGCGATTTCTTCTCTGCAGTGGGTTCCGGACAGGAGCCAACAGCGGGGATCCTCGTTTCCGTATGCAGGACATTCTCCTTTGTCACAGTTGAAGTTATGCCGACAACGAATCATCTCCTCGGTCGGCTGAAGCCGCCCCAATACATACAAGGGCTCGAGAGAGGGATCTCGCGGATTCCCGAGGACCTGCATTCCCGTGACCTGTTCTTTTCTTACGCCGAGCCATTCCTCGGCAGTGGGATTGATCAGCACCACCCTCTGATCGGGATCGAACAGGATCACTCCATTGGTCAAATGATCCAGGATAGACTTGCTGATGTTCCGCTCCTCGGAGACTTCTCGATATAAAAAGGACAGCTCGTCCATTTGCCTTTTGACCTTATCTTGCGATTTCCTTAATTGATCAACCATCTGGTTGAAACTCTCGCCCAGCTCGCCGACCTCATCCTTTGTCTTGACCTCGATGTTGACCCCGAGGTCCCCTTCTGCCACTTTTCGGCTCGCCGAGGATAGCTTCAGGATCGGGTAGGTAATTCTCCTGACAATGAGGTAATAGAGAAGCGCCACGCCGATGAGAATGACCGCTACGATCAAAATGTTTTGAAGAAGAATGGTCCTTTTATTGATCAACACCTCCTTCAGGGATACTGAAACTGCAAATATCCCTTGGTTCTTGTAGTTTATTGAAAGGGGGCTGAGCGCGATTTTTTGCGGATCACTCTCGTCCAGAATCTCCTTAACGACCGTCATTCCCTCGTCCAGAACATCCTTTGGGAGTTTTCCACCGAGAATGCCCCCGAAAAACCGGCTCTGAAGGGATGGGCTAATCGTCGAAGAAAACAGCTTCCCTTTGTAGATTAACGTGATATCCGCGCCGATCTTCCGCTTCTGCGCTTCCAAGAATTGATCATCCAGGGGATACTCAGCGATGATGACTTCCCTTATGCCGCCAGCCCTCTCGATAGGCGCCACCGCAGCGATGCTCAGCCCGGACTTTCCATGGGTCTCTTCCTCCACCAGGGCGGTGGTGCGGATTCCGAGAAGACCCTTACGGATCAGTCCCCTTTTTTCCTTATCCTGGTTCAATCCACGGTACATGCGAATTCTAATCCGATCCTTCTTAAGGGATTCCAGCAAGTATATGAGCACCGACCGGCCCGCGCTCGTGTCTGCGAGCTGATCAGAGAGTTTCGTCACATCTGCCATGAATTGGGCGTAAAAGGACACCTTTTCTTCCTGTTCCTTGATGACCTCATTCAAGAGGCGGGTATGGCTTTGAAGGAACTTAAGCATTCTGGCTTCAATGCTTCTGCTCGTTCTTTTGTTGCTCGAAACAATCTCGGCGATGGCGAAGAGGAAGATGAGACAGAGGAAAGTTATTAGGATTTTTACATGAATTCTGTTCTGTCTCTTTAGGAAACCCCTAAAAGACATTCTGGCTCTCCCAGGTGGAAGGGTTACGTGCTGTCAATAATCAACGTCTCGGAATTTCTACAAAAATTGACATCGGAGGTGTTTTCGTGATCATCGATTGACGGGTTCCCGTTACCAACATTCCCGTTCGGGCGAAGCCCCGGAGTTCCGATCATTCATTTCTCCTTCCCATAGGGGTAGCTTTTCAGATCGATTCCCAAATCCGTGATCATCTGGTAGAGCTCTCTGTAATCGTCGTGGGTCGTTTCTATGAATCCGTCAGCCCCGAAATTGCGCAAGACGTCTCGCCCTTCTTCGGTTTCCGGAAGCTCCAAAAGCACTTCCCTGAGTTTCTTCTTCAAATTGACGGAGTATTCCCTATCGGGATACAGGTGTTTTGGCCCTTCTTTCCCCATTTCCTGATGGCAGCTGAGGCAGACGAAATCGACGTCCTTTCGGGTCACCAGGGCGTTCTCGGGTACGGCCGGAGACTCAGCGAGGATAGTCATCTCCTTTTCTATCCTGGGGTCCTCTTTGGCGAGTTTCCTGTAGATCAGATCCTTAGCCGCTCCAGCCTCTATTTCCCCATTCAACACTTTCAACAC
>CAYGBW010000090.1:0-15451 GCA_964348185.1 uncultured Thermodesulfobacteriota bacterium
GGCCTAGCGGCCTCAGACAGCGGAATCTCGCCCCTTCGGGGACACTCCCTTCGCCAAGACGGGTAGCCCCAAAAACTCCGTAATGTTCGCTCCAGGGACATTTTTCAGTGACGACTAGTCAGAAAAGGCCCGCCGATGAGCCTTCCTCCAAATACTCAATTCTTGAAAGGCTCTTGCTCGTTTCGGTTTCATTGTGGCTTCTGACTTCTCAGAACACGCTGTCAACCCTGGGCTGGAGAACTACGATTTTAGCCTCTCCAATTGTCGTCCCATCTCGCTGACCAGAGAACTGAGCCCCTCCCCGGTCAGAGCAGAGATTGGGAAGGCACTGATCCCCCTCTCAGCGAAGACGCCCCCTGCCTCTTCTGCGGGCCGGGGACAATCGAGAAGATCGACTTTGTTCATCGCAACGATCTGGAGCTTTTCTCCCAACCGGGGATTGAAGGCCTTAACCTCCTCCATGACCACCCGATAATCCTCAAGGGGGCCACGATCGAGGATGCGGGTGATATCTAGCACATGGACGAGGAGAGATGTTCTCTCCACATGCCTAAGAAAGCCTGTCCCCAGGCCACAACCCTGGTGTGCGTTTTCGATCAGTCCTGGAATATCGGCGACGATAAAGCTCTTGAAGTCGTCATACCTCACAGCTCCCAGGTTGGGCGAGGTGGTTGTGAAAGGATAATCGGCAATCCTGGGTCTGGCTGAGGAGATCCTTGAAAGGAGAGTGGATTTCCCGGTATTGGGGCGACCAATGAGGCTCACATCGGCCAGGAGCTTGAGTTCAAGCGCTAGCCATCGCTCCTCTCCTTCCTCTCCCTGATCCGCCCGCCGAGGAGCCCGATCAACAGAGGTGGCAAACTGTGCGTTTCCCCGGCCCCCCCTTCCGCCCTTCGCCGCCACGAATCTTTTCTCCACCCCATCCAGATCCTGGAGGGCGGTACCGGTTTTTGCGTCAAGGACCAGGGTTCCCACCGGAACCCGAACGATAAGATCTTTTCCCCCCCTACCGGATTGGTTATTCCCCCTGCCCTGTTGTCCGTTCTCAGCCGTGAGTCGAGGATGATAGGAGAGATCAAGAAGGCTTCGCGTTTGAGGGTCGCTCAGGAAGATAACGTCTCCCCCCCTGCCGCCGTCCCCTCCGTCAGGACCGCCTTTGGGGTGAAACCGCTCTTTCCGAAAGCTCACAGAGCCGATTCCCCCTCGGCCGCCCTTAACATAAACTCTGACATGATCAACGAACTTCATGAGGTCGATGTTCAGAGAGGGATCGAAGGGGGGGCATCAGAGGGCAACTATGCTGACAAGCGTCTTGTTTTTTCCTTTTTTTTCAAACTGAACCCTGCCGTCCATCTTGGCAAAGAGCGTGTAATCTCTCCCCATACCGACGTTCACGCCAGGGTGAATCTTGGTTCCCCTCTGTCTGACCAGGATGTTCCCTGTCTTCACCACCTGGCCACCAAACCGTTTCACCCCCAGACGCTGCCCTGCGCTGTCCCTCCCGTTTCGCGAACTCCCACCCGCCTTTTTATGTGCCATGATGGGTACCTCCTGAATGTCAAGAAACCTTTGAGAGCTTTATTCGGTCGATTCTCAAACAGGTGTAAGGTTGCCGATGGCCGGTCTTTCTCCGGTAGCCCTTGCGTCGCTTATGTTTGAAGACAATTATCTTTCGGGCCTTGTCCTGCTCGATGATCTGGCCAATAACCTGCGCATGGGCCACCAGAGGGGTACCGATCTGGTGATCCTGGCCGTCCGTCACCATGAGGACCTCATTGATCCGGACTTCATCACCCACTTGGCCGTCCAGACGCTCAACCCGCACACAATCCCCTTCGGATGCCTTATACTGCTTCCCCCCCGTCTGGAAAATCGCATACATACTGTGACCTCCCTGAAACCGAAAAAACAGATACAAACTTAAGTCATTTTCTCATAAAAGTCAATGTCCCCGAGCTGTTGCCCAAACGAGAATCCCTTTGAGCGCTCGAGAAAAGGGGAAAGGGATTAGAGCAACGGCCTGTCAACGCGAAACACTCTTGTCGCCGTCAACTCTGAGCGGAAACTCAGGCTTCCGCTTTACAACTCCACAATCTCGAACTCATCCCGGTGAAATTCCTCTTTCCCTTGAACCACGATTCTCTTACTCAGCTTTTTCTCCAGATCTTCGAGGCTCGCCCGTTCCTCCTCGCAAAGCATCTGAGCCACGTCGGAATTGACGTCCACCACAATGGTGTCACCTCCGCCATCCAAAGAAACCCGTTCAATCTCTCGAAAGATATCATAACAGACGGTCGTTTTCGATTTAACATATCCCAATCCCTCACAGTAGGGGCACGGGTCTCCCAGAAGCTGGCCGAGATTCTCCCTGGTTCTTTTCCGGGTCATTTCGACAAGTCCGAGTTCGGAGATCTTCAATATATTCGATTTTGCGCGATCTTTATTCAGAGCCTCCTCTAGCGTCTGGTATACCAGCTCTCGACCCGATTCCTTGCCCATGTCGATAAAATCGATGATAATGATTCCCCCGATATTTCTGAGGCGAAGCTGGTAGGCGATTTCTTTGGCGGCCTCAAGGTTCGTTTTCAGGATCGTGTCTTCGAGATTACTCTTCCCGACAAATTTGCCGGTATTGACATCAATGGCTGTTAGGGCCTCTGTCATCTCGATAACGATGTACCCCCCAGACTTTAGCCAGACCTTTCGCTTCAAAGCCTTGTCCAGTTCCATTTCGATGCCATAGGCATCGAAGATAGGGGTTTGCCCTTCATAGAGATCAAGATCGCACCGCAGACGAGGCATATAGGTCCCCACAAACTGGGTGATTCGTTCATACTCCTCCTTCGAATCGACAACAACGCGCTTCACATGGGGTGTGACCAGATCCCGAATCGCCCTCAAAACCATGGTAAGATCGCTGTAAATCAGCCTGGGAGCAGGGGCCCCCTCGTTCTTGCGCTGGATGGTCCCCCAGATTCTTGTCAACAGGTCCATGTCATTCTTAAGGTCCCCCTCTTGCGCCCCTTCGCTTGCCGTTCTAACAATGAGTCCCGTGCCCGGGGGGCGGATGCTGAGGACGAGGTCCCTTAGCCTTCGGCGCTCCCCTTCATCCCTGATTCGTCGCGAAATTCCCACATGATCTATCGTTGGCATCAATACGAGGTATCGCCCGGGGAGGGTGATATGAGAGGTGATTCGTGTCCCTTTGGTGCCAAGGGGTTCCCTTGAAACCTGAACCAGAAGCTCCTGGCCTTCGCAAACCACATCTTCAATCTGCATGGGCTCGTTGAAGAGAGAATTACCGGGCTCGAATTCGAGGCTGTCCTGCTCCTCCCCTCCCTCCTCCAACATCCTGTGATATTCTTCGATACTGTTGTAGGCATCGGCCACATAGAGGAAAGCGGCCCTCTCCAGGCCAATATCGACGAAAGCAGACTGCATGCCCGGAAGGACCTTCACGACTCTGCCCCTGTAAATGTTTCCCACGATGCTCCGATCCTTCTTCCTCTCTATGTGGACCTCCACCATCCTGCCCCCCTCAAGAAGGGCCACTCGAATTTCCTGGGAAGAGGCATTGATGACGAGTTCACCTTCCACGGAAGCCTTCCCTCCCGAGTTTCAAAATTCTCATCTGTCTCTTCGTTTCATCGGAGAGAGAGAACACTGAGTCGAGGACCCGGTCGATTCTAATTCCCCCGCCATCTCTCCGCTGGAGTACGATCTCCACAAAGCCGCCTCTCCCATGGATCAGGTCTGGCCAGACATCCATGACCCGCCCGTCAACATGGGTGGGGTCGACGATGCCCATCCTTTCGATACGGGGGCGAAGGTCAATTCCCCTTTCCTGTCCCCTTAGCGTAAGAACCCATCGATCACGCTCCAGAAAATCCTGAATCCGAGTCTCAAGGGCTTCGGACGGGCCCTCTCGGAACGCTACCAAATAATGATCTCTCCTCTGGTCCCTGTCCGCGAAACGGTGTTTCCCAAAGAGCGTGCGTACTCCCGTGATGCGAAGTCCACGGGGCAACTGAGCGTTCAGGGCCTTCAGGAGGGTCTCCTCATTGACTCGGGATTCGAGTTCCCATTCCATATGTTCACATTGGCTTTCCAAGCCCAGAGCCAGAGCGCTCTCGAAGCGGATCCTGGGTGCGGGATGGAATCCCTGAGAGTAACGGAGAGGGATCCCCCCTCGTCGGGCGGCTCTATGGAAGGCTCTTGCCATATCCAGATGGCCCAGGAACCTAGAGGATCCTACCTTTTGGAACTCCAGCAAGACGTTTGCCCCCTCCCCCCTCGGGGAACCCGTGGACTTCTGGGGGAGGGCAGGTTCATGTTTCCCTTTCCATGAACGCGTACGGATTTTCGACCCATTGCATACACCGCATCGGGTGCAATCCCTGCGGCAGGGATGGGTTCCGATTTCCAGTCTGGACCGATTCCATTCATTTTTCAAAAACCTCTCACTCACACCACATCGGATATGGCTCCAGGGAAGGGTTTCAGAAAACGGTCTGCCCCGGAGGTAGAAACCCATTTCGATGCCGTTCCTTTCGAAGGCCCTGCACCACGTTTCCCACTGGAAACACTCGCTCCACCCGTCAAATCGGCACCCCATTTTGAAAGCGTCGTAGAGCACCTGAGACAATCGCCTGTCCCCCCTGGAAAACATACCTTCCAGAAGGCTCATCCTTGGATCATGCCACTTGAACCTGATCCTCCCTCGGTTCAGTGAGTTCCTCAGTATCTCTTGCCTGGAGCCGGTCTCCTTCAGATTCAGCTGGGGTTCCCATTGAAACGGGGTGTGGGGTTTGGGCACAAAGGTGGAGACGCTCACGTTTAAACGGGGGGGGCGGCCGCACCCTTTGCCCTGTTGGCAGACCCTCCATGCGAGCCGGATGATTTCCTTTACATCGTCTTCAGTTTCCGTGGGAAGGCCGATCATGAAGTAGAGCTTGATCAGGTTCCAGCCGTTTTGATAGAGGGTTTTGGTTGCCTGGAGCAGGGCCTGATCATCCATCGCCTTGTTGATCACCCGTCGGAGGCGTGGTGTCGCCGCCTCCGGAGCCAGCGTGAATCCCGTCTTTCGAACCCTCTTGATCTGCTGAACCATCTGGGGCTTCAACGTCTCCACCCGGAGGGAGGGGAAGGAAACCGCTATATTTTCCCTGTGACAATGCTCCATGACGCTTTTGAGAAGGGTCTCAAGGCAGGTGTAATCTCCGCTGCTCAGGGAGAGAAAAGAGACCTCTTCATAGCCCGTTGAACGGAGGGATTCTTCGATCAAGGCTTTGACGGTTTCCGGCCTCCGTTCCCGATAGGGGCGATAGATGAATCCGGCATGGCAGAAGCGACAGCCCCGTTTGCATCCCCGGGCGATTTCCACACTCAACCGGTCATGGACTGCTTTAAGCCACGGCACAATGGGCTCGCTGGGGTAGGGTGCTCTGTCAAGATCCTCAAGAATTCTTCTCCTCACGTGGGAGTAACCCTCCCTGAGGGGAATGATCTCCTGGACCCTGCCATCCCTATGATAAACCACGCGAAAAAAGGAGGGGACGTAGACACCCTCTATTCGAGACAGTTCCTCCAAGAGAAGGGCTTTGGAACTTCTCTTCTTTTTTCCCTCCATCACACAGGCGCAGATCTCCAGAATGGCCTCCTCGCCGTCTCCGATCACCATGACGTCAAAAAAATCCGCTACAGGCTCGGGGTTGGCTGTACTTGGCCCGCCTGCAATAACCAAGGGGAATTCATCCCCTCTGTCCCTCGCCCAGACAGGAATACCGGCGAGATCGAGCATGTTCAGAATGTTGGTGTAGCTCAGCTCGTATTGAAGGGAAAAACCCAGGATATCAAATTGCCGCAAGGGGCGAGACGACTCCAGAGACGCCAAAGGGATCCCTCTGGCCCTCATGAGACGCTCCATGTCGGCCCATGGGGCAAAGACCCGTTCCGCGGCGATCTCCTCTGTCCGATTGAGGATGTTGTAAAGGATCTCCAGTCCCAGATGGGACATGCCCACCTCATACACATCCGGAAAGGCTAGGGCAAAGGTGAGACGGACGTCGTCAGGATCCTTCTGAACCGCATTCCTTTCCCCACCCATGTAACGAGCCGGGGAGGATACCAGGGGAAGGATGTGATGAACTGTCCGATCCACGAATGAGTCCTCTAGGGCAAATCCCGATACCCCCTAAGACCATGGCTTTGAGGTTCTGGGGCAAGCAAGCTCATACTCACCAAATCCGAAATACAAAACGACTTCGAAATCAACAACTCAGAGGTTTTAAAGGGCGTTTTGATCTTCTGCCTGCCCCATGAAAAGCACAGTTTATTTGACTGGGGTGATTTGACATCAGAGTCTGTTTCGGCCTGCGACAAGCTCAGACGAGTTGTCGAGTCGATTTCAATACTCCAATCTCCCACTGGTTACGCTTGCGTCTTCGCCTAAACGCAGGCTGTTTCTCCGATTTCCCGAGCGACGCAATAAAGAAATCTAGCATAGGCAGAGGCGATTTTCAACGAACCCCTTCGCTCCGGTAGTGCGTCCTCAGGGTGGTTCCAGGGAAATAATGGCCCAAGATTTCCTGGTATGTCTTCCCCCGGGCAGACATGACAGCTGCCCCTATCTGGCAGAGTCCGACCCCGTGGCCCCAACCGGCCCCGGTTAGCCGAAAACTCCTGGGAACTCCATCTCTCCCCGGTTCCCCCTCGATGACAAAGGCAGAACTGTACAGATGGGTCGAGGAGAGCACCCGACGGATTTCGAGTTCCTTCCCCACAGTCAGGGTCCCATCCCTCCCCACGATCCGGAGGCGAACGATCCGGCCTGAGGCTCCTCTCTCCAGCGGGAGAAGAGCGCGAATCCGCCCCAGATGCCTCCCTGTTTTTTCGGCTAGAATCTTACAGATCTCCTCCTGAGAAAAGACTGTCTGCCAACGGAAGAAATCGGTTGTTCCCCGGTCTGACTGTGGGAGGACCGCCTCAAGGAGTTCAGGGTCTTCAGTATTGCAGAAGGCCTCAGGGGAGCCAGTGATCCAGACCCGGCCATTCGCCTCCTCTGAGAGGGGTAAGGAAAACCCCGGGGGAGGTCTTCGGTTGTCTGGCAGAGCCCTCAAGTACGGGATATCCCAATCATCCCAGGCGGTGCTGAAATTCTCGGTCATGCCACCACAACACTTTGAATAACGGGTGTCACAGATTTCGTTCCCGTGGGTGAGCACTTCCCCGCGAGTCTCCTCGACCGCCCGCTCCGGGTTCGAGGTTCTTTCGCTGAGAATTCCACGGTATCGCTGGCAGTGATCATCGGCACACACGTCGAAATGCTCATGAACCTCTGCACCAGTCCAACGGAGGATTGTTCCCCCATCCTCCGGTTCAACGGACGGGGGACCAGATGGGGGGGGTCGACTTTTCCTTCCCATCCTTCGAAAAGCCCAGCTTCTGGAAATGACAGCATGGGCCTTTAGGAACTCAAGAGAGGCCGTCCCCCTCATCTCCGAACCGATGACACTGGAAAGATACGTTTCCAGAGGAGGTCTGTTGATCACCTGAACCTGTTCCTTGTCGAACGATTGGAGGTGGAGTTCCCCTTGAAGTATCAGATCGCGCTCATGCTCCCAGTGGAACCCCGCCCCTATGGGTACCCCTCTCAAAACAGAGCGACACCCTCGGAGCGACTCGGGAAGCAAACGAATGGATTGATCGCTCATGATCATATCGCTGCCCCCTTTGAAAAGACCAATCCTCTCACCGTCCAGACGAGCCGAGTACCGCCCTGGGGAGATCCTTACGCTCTGATTTGCCCGGAAGTTGCCAACAAGGCGGAAATCGAGGACCCCTTCGACGGCCATCACACCCACTGAGATCAAGGGTTCGCTCACCTCGTCCACCTCTTGAAAGTTTTCCCTGGATAGTTATATCCCTGGCGTACGATCCCTATTTTAACTCATCTCAAAGAATAGAAGAACACAAAAATCCTTCCCACCCCTCTCATTTGATGTAAACGGCTGATCATTCATCGGGCTCTTTCACGAAAGGGTTGGATTTGTTGCTCCCCTATCTTCTCCAATACAGAGGAAAGCCTTCGTCCCAGGGAGTCTTGAAGTTTCCCCAACAAAAAGCCGATCGTAGGATAGTCTCCCTTCTCTCGGAAATTGGAATCTTGCGGGACTGGGATGGTGGAATGAAGGCTGAGCGTCTTCAGTCTATGGTGAGGGGTATCGATATCGATGCCGATGCATGGGAGACGTGGCATACACACGCTTTCGCGCGGAAGCTCCGTGGCGACTCGACTGAGCTCGTCGAAGTCTGAGCGCCTCGACCTGAGCAGTTCGGCCCTGAGCTCACTGCCGAAGGGCTCGCCGACAGTCTCGTCGAAGACTTGGCGCGGGGAGCTTCACGGAGCGTGACTCCCCTTTGGTGTCTTGCGAGTGTCCGGCGAACAGGGGTCAGCATTCAGTTTCTTGATGATTCATGCCACATGGTCTTATATGACCTGGGTTCTTAGGTCTTATTTGCTTTAGAGTAAGGGCAATTGATAGGATAGCAGATAATTCCAGTTTCGGTACCATATCTTTTCATTGGGTTTCATGACAAACCCTTCTTCATCACGGGGTAACCTATCGATTTTGTGGCGGTAAATCGACCATAGGCTCGGATAGGGTTTAAGAACGATATATAGGGATCTCCGGCCTTCAACGGTTATATGGACAATGGCAAAAAACAACCAGGCCATTGTCATAATTCCACAGAGACTCGGAACAACTATCCTCCGCCACCTGATGAGGCCAAAACCCAACGCCAGACTATTGGCTTTGAGGAACCAAAGGATGGCGCTATGACATCCAAACCCCAGGAGAGGCACCAAAAGGGATATCAGGTCCGCCCTACTCAGGATCCCCAGAATAACCAATCCAGCAATTATCACGAGTGCCAGGGAGCTGAGAGCGACCGCCAGAAAACAGGCCCACCGCTTAACCAAACGGAGGGAAACGCCAGCTACCGCCGTCGTTATTGCCATGATGGCGAACAGACAGGACCCCGTGATGATCGGAAAACCAAATGAGTTCATCGCAGAGGCTCTCGTGTCTAACCATGCCGTATAGGCGCCCACACCCAACCAAAAAGCGTGAACCAGGTAGAAATAAGATATTGAAATGAGAATAAAATTCGGTTTCATCGATCGACTCTCGTGGGGATCTTTTTCGGACAGCCTCTATCGAGTTTCTCCCTGTATGCCTTGGCAAAAGTCGGGCAATTTCTCCGCCAACCTGTGGCATCGCCGTGCTGTGGAACACCCCGCTGTGGCTCGACGAAATCTCCCCTATGCTCTGTATCGACAGGGTATCTGGAAATCTTTATGGTTTTTGGATGAGGGAGGAGACACCCTCTTTACCCAAGGCGAGATAAACGAGGACGAGCTGCGCTCGATTTCGGAATATGAAAAAAGGGGTCTTTTTTCAGAAGGGATCCAATGAGGGCGTTTGAGGTTCGGATGGGAAGGCTGTCACGGCATGTTCCCAAAGGGTTTGGGAATGGGTTGAGAATTCAGCAAATGCACGGGTTGATCCATTCAGGATTTGACCGCGAGAAGTCATGGACTTCTCGCGTCGTCCAAGAACGAGACGACATCCTGTTGATCGGTACGTGGCGGAATGGTACGTTTAGGATAACATGGGACGCATAATTCCCCTAGCGAGATCTAGAGACCAATGATGCTCAAGGTAGATCCACACCCAGACTACCCTCCAGAGGAGGGTCGATATATCCGGGGGAATGATTCTTCTCCTGTCGCCGTAGCGATCGTCTTAAACTGTGACGGAGACAAAATCCCCCCTGATCTTGAGAGGCTCGTTAGGGCAGGCATAGAAGGTGGAGCAGCCCTCTCTGGAACCGTGCAGACGGAGAATATTGGATTTGAGAAAATCGTCTGCAATGTCGTCGCGAATCCAAACATCCGCTATTTGGTCGTAGGGGGGCCAGAATCCGAAGGGCATCTGACCGGAGAGGCCCTGAAAGCTTTAATCCTCAGAGGGATTGATGAAAAGAAACGCATTATCGGGACGAATGCTCCCCATCCCTTTCTGTTCAATCTGCCAAGGGAGATGACCGACCGTTTCCGAAAACAGGTTTCCCTCGTTGATCTTCAATTTGAGGGAGATCCCGATACCGTTAGAAAAGCAGTCTGGTCTTGCTATCAAGAGAGTCCTGTCGCGTTCAGGGGTTATTCATTGTACGACCCGGGTGCGTATCCAGAGCCGCCCGTAAGCGGCAGGATAACATGGCGTGTTACTCAGCCGTGGGCAGAACCTCTGGATGAGAGTGAACGCGAGGCCATGCGAAAGGCCAAGGAGCTGATGGAGCGGTTGAAGGCGAGAGGCGGTAGAGAACCGAAGTAGCCGGATCCTCGGTCGTAGACTGTACAGGGCGACAGAAACAGAACCCCAGCCAAACGATTCTCCAAGAGGCCGCAGGAGCCTAAGGTGACCTGAGGGAATCGAATGACTCACCTTTTTCCCTCATCAAAACCGTGAATGTCAACGTCCAAAAGATCTGGGCCCATCGTTTAGCGGGCATCCAGACTCTTGGACGCCTTTGGAGCGTGGGACGGCTAATCGTCGAAACAGACCGGGATGGACTTTTTTGGGTTGGCAGCAGCTTTGCAGCCGCCAGGAGGCAGGGAAGCTGGCCGTTGAAAAGAGATCGAATCCCGGATCAGGTCTCATCCCCGAAAAAGTTGGCAACTCCTTTTTCTAGGGGAATTTGTTGACTTGAATGGGTTTGGAATATAGACTTGGAATGGGTGATGATAAAAAAAGGAAAGGGTATATAGCGGTAAAGGCTAAAGGTTCGGACGACTCATCACCGAACATCAGTGATCCGTCAAAAGGCCTTGATGAAGCGTTGAAGGGATAGGGAGGAGATACTCAAGTTATAAAGGACAGAACCAGATGGCTTTCCCTTCTAACGAAAGGGGCTTTGTTCTAAAAGGAAATTCTCACCTTTCTAAATTATTTCGAGCCATGCCTCATGGGGAGAGTTTTTTTCATGATTCGCCTTAAATGGCATTGGTGGTATCTCCTTATTCTTCTGCTTTGCCTTATGTGGGGGGCTGTAGGCTTCAACAGACTCCTACAGTTTGAGAAACTGGAGCGACAGGTATTTGATTGGCATGTTCTCAGGCAGGATTTTCCCGCTCCAGAGTTTGACATTGTTCTGGTCCTGGCCGGTGAAGACACCCTCTCTTGGTTCGGAGAATGGCCTTGGCCTCGGAGGTACCATGCCAAACTCCTCGGTCGATTAGGATATGCCCGTGCAATCCTCCTTGATATACTCTTTCCCCAGAAAAGCACACCTGAGGATGATGATGCTCTCGTTGAGGTCGTCGGGGTCCTGGGAAATGTGGTTCTTCCCATGCACCTTGATTCCGGACCTCCAGGGGACCCTCCTCGAATTATTACGCCCTTTCGCGAACTTGTTCAGACGAGCGCTGGCATCGGTTTCACAGACGTCGAAAGGGACATCGATGCACTCACCCGGTTCGCCATGCCCGTCATGCAGATAGGGGAGTTGATGGTTCCATCCTTTCCCCTCGCAGCCATCCCCGTCATTTCAGAAGATACCCTCCAGCTTCAGCAAACCGAAAACGATGCGTATCTCCTCTCCCTGGGTTCTAGAGATCTTCCAATCGATTCCCAAGGAAGGCTTTGGATCCATTTTTCCAAGCAACCCTATGAAACCTACGAATACTACGAGGTTATGTCTGGAGAGATCTCCCCTGAAACGTTTAGAGACAAGATCGTTGTGGTTGGCGTGGCCGCATCGGGTGTTGAGGATCTACACACGATTCCATGCCTGAATGGGAGTCGTGTCATAACTGGGACTCAGCTAAATGCAGAAATCCTGCGGACTGTCCTCTCAGGTAAGGCGGCAGAGCGGTTTTCTCCCCTGAGCGACGGAATCATTACGGCCATCTTAGCATGCTTCGGGGCCTTCTTCGCTGTATCGACAAGACCTATCCGGGGCCTAGTTGGGATGGTGGGTATCTGTCTGGTCTATGCAGGTCTGAACCACTATATCTTTACCCAGACCCTCCAGTGGCCTGCGCTTGTGGTCCCCACGATGGGGATCGTCTCAACCTTTTTTGTCGTTTTCTTTGTCCGCTTCAGATGGATTCACCGAGATTGGGAGGTGAAAACCCTTTCGATCTTCTCGGTATATGATCTGGCCCGAAAGGGGGATGCTTCCTTTGAGGATTTCGAAGCGTATATCAAATCGGTGTGGCCACAAGTTGAAAAGAACACGGGCGTGAAACTACTTTCCTCCAGAATAACGATACAGGATGCAATGGGAGAAAGGGCAACGGGTTTTGAGAGCGGTTCTGTGGCCCCTGGGGAAAACATTATCATGCTGGAAGACGGCAATAAAAAGCCCCGGAACAAGATGCTCATTCCCATACCCCGAAAAGATTTTGGCGATGACACAGAATATGCCCTGCTAGGCTGGTCCGGCAGACTTTCTCGAGAACTGATTCAGACCCTTGCAGCAATGGTACTCTCAAGTTCCTGGTTTTTCAGCCTTCTTGTTGAAAGCCAGGAAAGGAAAAAACTCCTTCTCGATACCATCCACGCAATTTTCACCGCTGTGGATGCCAAGGACCCCATTACCGGGGGTCATTCAAACAGAGTGTCTGAAATCACACTCGAAATCCTGCAACACCTGAACCTGGATCCGAAAACAGTGGAAGACATCCATTTGGGGTCGTTGATTCACGACATAGGCAAAATCGGAATTCCTGATTCGGTGCTTACCAAAAAGGGGAAGCTGACCCAAGAGGAGTACGTCATCATTAGAGACCATCCGGTCATTGGCAAAAGAATCGTAGACTCGGTGCGGCTTCCTGAGAACACGTTGAGAACGCTCCATGAGCATCACGAACGGTTTGATGGAAAGGGTTATCCTGTTGGTCTAGAGGGGGATCGGATCAGTCTGGCCGCGCGAATCGTAGCGGTCGCCGATGTTTTCGATGCCCTAACGAATGATCGCCCGTACAGAAAGGGGTTACCTGTTCGAGAGGTCTGTGACTTTCTGTATGAACGGGCGGGAAAGGACTTTGACCCGGCTGTCGTGAAGGCCATCCTGGAACTCAGAGCCCCCCCGGGGTGGATCCCCCCTGAAGATCGTGACAGAGAAGGGGAAGGTGCCTAAGAGCGTGTCAGACCCTAGCCAGCAAAACAGGACATTGGATTCCCGTCCTAGAAGGAGGCTGAGAAATGGAGGCCACAGTCAATAGACTTGGAACAGTCTTTTGTGTCCTTATCCTTTCATCTTGGCTTTCAGGAGAGGCGCTTGCTGAGGGACCGAAGGTCTTCAAGATTGTCGGCAAGGCAGAGATCTGGGAAGCAGCAAAAACAAGGGGAGTGCCGGCCGTCGTGGGTGAAGCACTTCGTCGGGGGGACCGAATCCGAGTGGCTGGAAAAGGAACCGTGGTCATTCAAAAAAAGAAGACCGCCGTCGAGGTTTTTGTTACCAGTGATTCCAGGCTGAATTATTTGGGGAGGTCCTTTTGGAAAGGGGTGGAGCGCTTCGCCGTGCAGGAAGGGCTTATCCGTTTCAAAATCAAGAAGGGGAACAAGCTGGATGTGAAGACTCCCCATTTGGTCGCGTCCGTGAGGGGGACGGAGTTCATCACGGAGGTGAAATCTGATATTTCCAGAGTCTATGTGGTCACGGGTAGGGTCCTGACCAAAGATTTTCATGGAAGAGAGCGGCTCTTGGGCCCGAATTCCAGCATAAGCGCCTCTAAAGACGGTTTTGTCATGGGAGAGGGTGATCCCCGCGCTGAGGGCGTGGAGGCCTCCAGGTTCGATGAGCTAACCGAAGTGGAACGAGCGGAAAAGCTGTCATCCCTGGTCGCTGTGGAGACAGATAAGATTACCGTCATGCGTGCGAAAGGCATGGGTTGGGGGCAGATCGCACAGGAACTGGGTCTCCATCCTGGTGTACTGGGACTTGGTCGAGGGGCATCCGAGCCCGGTGCCAAGGTCGACAGAGGTAGCCAGGGAGAAGGCCGGGGAAAAGGTCAAAGCCAAGGCCAAGGAAAGGGTGAAGGGGTAGACAAAGGAAAGGGGAAGGGAGGAGACAAAGGAAAGGGGGATAAGGGAGGTAAGCCGTAGCGCGCCGATCACTTTGTCCTCCATCGAGAGGGAGAGGGGCTGCGCTGCGTCGACCGCTTAGGGTGGACCCCCTGGCTAGGGGTTCAAACTTCTTCCCCAAACCCTCTGACAGGGTTGACTGGACAACGCATAGAGCCACGTCCTGAGGGCGTGGCGTCTTTACTTCCTCAACCAGATAGGGTATATGCACAGGCAAAGCCGGGCGTAAAGCCATCTGAGCGAGGAGGTTCCAAAATGGGAGAGACAAAGCCGACACGGGAGGAGGCCTGGGCACTGCTTACAGAGTTCAATCAGAGTGACAGGTTGATTAAACACGCTCTCTGCGTGGAGGGTGTAATGCGCTATGTTGCCAGAAAGAGAGGTGAGGATGAGGATAAATGGGGAATCATTGGCCTCGTTCACGATCTCGACTATGAACGGTTTCCAGACGAGCACTGCAAGAAAACCCGGGAGATTCTCACGGAGCGTGGTTGGCCCGAAGACTACATCCAGTCGATCGTCTCTCACGGATGGGGGATCTGCTCGGACGTGGAACCCAAAAGCGATATGGAAAAAGTTCTCTATGCCATCGACGAACTAACAGGGCTTGTCTTTGCCGTGGCCCTGGTGCGGCCGTCGAGAAGCGTCATGGACCTGACGCCCAAGTCGGTGAAAAAGAAATGGAAAGACAAGGCCTTTGCCGCCGGTGTCGACCGCTCTATCATTGAAAAAGGCGCCGCCATGCTCGGGGTGGACCTATCGGAGTTGGTGGGAGACGTGATCATGGGCATGAGGGAGGTTGCTGACCCCATCGGTCTCAAGGGAACACTTTAGGAGGTTACAACGCGCACATAGACAAGATTTCGTCGATGTTGACTATGCGATTGGTTCTGTTTTTCCATTCGCCGGGTTTAAGACCGTTGCCTTTTAGACGAACAGCGTTAGCCTGTATTTCATATTGAATATCGAATGCCCGCCTGCCATAGCGAGTGCTTGGGGATAGAATAATAACCCTTACGTTAAAATCGACATTACGGGGCTATCCCCAGTCTGCCCAAAGGTGCGGCGTGCAGGTCGAACAAGGAATTTCGAACAGCAGAAGTTTGTTTAAGCAATAACTGAAGTTTCTTGACTTCGATATTCCGCGGTTCCTTGTTGAGCGGTTCTGCGGTTCAGAATAAATCACTTTGGGTCGTAATGAAAATCTACCTGCTTAAGCAGATCGTGGCTGATGTTTCTCGCTCAGTCTCGGCCCAGGTAGGCCTCAATCACTTTTGGATGACTGCGCACCTCTG
>CAYGBW010000091.1:0-20141 GCA_964348185.1 uncultured Thermodesulfobacteriota bacterium
GTTTCGCATTTCGATATTCGCATTTCGGATTTGAGATGTCGGTTTTCAGGACACCGTGGGGTGAGCATAATCACCGCTCACAGGAAAAGGCCCTCACCCACCATCCCCCTTTTTCTCCCCCCTTCTTCCCTGTAGCGCATTGAGGACCTTCTCGGGGGGGACCGGAAGCTCCCTGAAGTCAACTCCTATGGCATCATAAATCGCATTGAGAATGGCAGGAGCGGGAGACACCTGGGTGCCTTCTCCGGATTCTTTGGCCCCGAAAGGCCCGACGGGATCATCTGTCTCCACTTCAATCGCTTCGATTTCTGGCATCTCCATTGTGGTAGGAATGCCATAATCAAGAAAGGAAGGGTTCATCACCTGCCCTCTTTCGGTCACGACCTCTTCATAGAGTGCCTGTCCCATCCCACACACAACGGAGCCTTCAAGCTGACCCTCCACGAGCATTGGATTGATCGCTTTTCCACAATCATGGGCCGTAACCATCTTCAGTACCCTTATCCTGCCTGTCTCAGGATCAACTTCAACTTCCGCTGCCTGGGTCATGAAGGAATAATTAGGCGCAAAATTTCCATTCTCTTTCAGCAGAGTCGTGGGTTCGGTGGCTGGTGCCATCCATGAGCCTCTGCACACAATGTGCATGGGGAGATCCGCATATTGATACGCTTTGAGGGCGTCTGAGAAGGCTATTGCCTCGTCTGGGGATCCCTTGATATAGATTCTTCTATCTTTGGCCACAAGGTCTTCCGGGTTGGCTTCGAATTTTTCAGCGACGAATTCCAACAGCTTCTTTTTAACGGAACCCGCAGCGAGTCTTGCCGCATTTCCTGCTCTCACGGTAACCCCACTTCCGAAGGTTCCTGGATCCAGAGGAGTGATTCCTGTGTCGGCGGCAGTCACCCTGACGTCTTCGAGAGGCACGCCGAGCTCTTCTGCAACGATCTGAGCAATCACCGTCTCGGCCCCTTGGCCAATGTCGGCAGCCCCAGTGAGGACATTGACAGCCCCATCCCGACCCAATTGAACCACAGCCCCTGAGCTTATGTGGCTCATGTTACTGACCCCACTGGGAAATGCCCCACCAGCTAGTCCCACGCCTCTGCCAAATGGCAGTTTTCCTCTCTTTTTGTGCCACCCGATGGCCTGAGCCGCCCTTTTGACCGTATCAGAAAATCCACAGGTATTGATGATGAACTTCGCTGGATGTGATTCTCCAGCATGAATGCTATTCTTGACTCTGATCTCCGCTGGATCCATCCCGATTCGTTCTGCAATCATATCGAGCTGACGTTCCACAGCAAAACGTGCTTGAGGTACACCGTGTCCCCTCATGGCACCGCTCACGGGTTTATTCGTATAGACATGATGGCCTTCCTAAAGCAAGTTGGGCACCCGATAAGGTATCATGAGAAAGTAACCGAGGAGTGTAATCATGAGGGGGGCAGTACTGTTATAGGCTCCACCGTCTGCATGAGCCCGAAACTCTTGCGCGAGGATCCTTCCGTCCCGACTTAATCCCGTCCTTACACGGAGATAAACGGGGTGTCTCTGTCTGGTGGCAATAAAGACCTCCTCTCTCTCGTATACGAATTTCACCGGTCTTCCAAGCTTCATTGCAAACCAGCATGCACAGAAGTCCTTTGCGTATAGGTCTATTTTTCCACCAAAACCTCCACCCACCTTTGGCTTGATGACACGGACCTTACTCTCAGGAATCAGCAGTGTGGTGGATAGATTCCTTCTCAAAAAGAATGGGATTTGGGTCGAGGACCATATCGTCAGCTCACCCTTGAGAGGGTCAAATTGAGCAACAGCCGCATGAGGCTCGAGAGGGGCATGGTTCACGGGCTGAGAATAAAAGGTATCTTCAAAGACGAAGTCGCTTTCCTCAAATCCCCTTTCCACATCTCCGAATTCCTTCTTAATGGATGCGGAAATGTTCCCCCGTACGTCATCATGGACCAAAGGCGCCCCTCTCTTTATGGCCTCCATGGGATCAAACACCGCGGGGAGCTCTTCGTATTCCACCCTAATAAGATCTAAAGCCTCTTCCGCTATCTCGGGATCGATCGCACAGACTGCAGCCACCTCATCGCCGATAAAGCGCACCTTATCTCTGGCCAGTGCATACTCGTCCTTCGCCTTGGGCACGATCCCATATTTTCGATCGGGGATGTCTTGACCCGTCATCACACCTTTTACGCCCGGCAGTTTCTCCGCCTTCGATGTGTCGATATTGAGAATCCGTGCATGGGGTAAGGGACTCCTCAATATCTTTCCATAAAGCATTCCCGGAAGAATGAGGTCGTCCGTGAATTGGGCAGCGCCTTTGACCTTGGCTGCGGCATCAAGCATGGGCATTCTGGTGCCGACCACATCCAGTTCTCTTTCCATCTATTCCTCCTTTTCAGTCTCCGTGGCGACACTCAAGACCGCTTCGACGATCTTCTTGTAGCCGGTGCAACGGCAAAGGTTTCCGGCCATCTTTTTCTTTATGCTTTCTTCTGTGGGTTTTTCCTCTTCGGCCAATATCGCCTTGGCGGTGAGGATCATGCCAGGGGTACAGAATCCACACTGAACCGCTCCTTTTTCTATGAAAGCCCTCTGGAGGGGTTGGAGGCCCCCCTCCTGACTCAAACCTTCTATGGTCAATATCTCCCTCCCAACAGCATCCATGGCGAGGGTCAGGCATGAGAGATAAGCCTCTCCGTCCATGAGTACGGTACAGGTGCCACAGACACCTAAATCGCATCCCCTCTTGGTGCCCATCAGGCCCAGTTTATCCCTCAACACCTCCAGAAGTGTCTCATTCGAGGAGACAAGAACCTCATGGGTGTCCCCGTTTATGTTCAACCCGATAACCTGCTTCATCGCCTTGCACTCCTCATCGCCCCTTTCAACGCCCTTTTCACGAGTAACCCCATGATCTTCCTCTTATAAGCGGGTGAATAAATAGATGTCTTAACCGGGTTAGCGGCTCTGGAGGCTAAACCCGCAACCTCTTCCAGTGTCTCCTCAGTGAGATCTTTTCTCCTCAAAAAACCTTCGACATCTTTGGCCCTTACAGGCCTCTGATCAACCGACGTGAGAGAAACCCTGACCTCCTTGCTCTCCATTGATGCCCAAAGTGCTAAACCGACTATGGGAAAATCGATGCTTTCACGATTTGCAAACCTCATATAGACTGAGATTCCGTCAACCGCCTCCTCTGGAATGGTCACTTCAGTCAGGATCTCTCCCCTTCTTAGGAGAAGAGGAGCTTTGCCGTCTCCGGAGAAGAGACGCTCTACCGATATTTCTCTTGCGCCATTCTCGCTTTCCAGCCTAATGCCGGCATTGAGTGCCAGAAGAACGGGAGCCAGATCACCAGAGTAATTCGAATAGCATACCCCCTTCTTGTTTACCACGTGGCAGATCTCTCCACCGGCTTTGAAGCAGAGGGGCCTAGAGCTTCGCCACCATGGGGATTGATTGAAGTACTTGCACCGATTTTGCTGACATATGTTCCCTCCGATTGTCCCCATACTCTGATGATGGTATGAACCTACAGAAGAAGCCGCCGATGCAAGCGCAGCTAGATTCTCTTTTACAAGAGAGCTTTCATATATGCGCTTAAGAGAGGTCAGTGCACCCATTCTTATGGCACCGTTCTTTTTTTCTATGAAGTCCAGATCAGGTATCCTCTTGATATTGACAACTGCAGAAGGTACCTCGACCCGATGCTTCATGTTGACCAATAGATCAGTCCCTCCAGCGAGTATTTTAGCCTTGGGATTGCCGAGGAGTGCGCAGGAGGCCTCCTTAACGCTCATGGGTTCTGCGTATTCGAATTTTGGCAGTCTCACAGGCTTCCTCCCCTCTGCAAGGATCGAGCAGGATGTGTAGGCGCTGGCGTATTCCCCTCAGAGTCTGGCCAAAACCTTCCCGGGGAATGGCTGCACCTTATCTCTTTGCACCTTGTTACCCCCCCTTGATCCTCTGCCCGGTGTGGGTCGAGAAGAAAGGCAGTAAGGCCAGATTCCTCAGGCAAAACGGGGGATAACATTGTCCTCTGCCTTCCTCTGGGGTTGGGGCACCTTAGCACGATAGACTTCTCTCTGTCAAGGTAACCTTATCGAGGGTGACGGCCTTTTACCTAGCTCCTGTCGGGGTTTACTCGCCTTCACCAGAATGCCCCGCGGGGAAACACGGGGAGCTTCACGGGTCCTCCCGTGGTTGGGGTGTCCTGACCTGAATGAGGCGTTCTCTTGACAGCATCCCTTCCAGAAATCTATGATAAACCTGATACTAATAGGTTATATTTCATGGATCTACCAAGAGGCGGGAAAGATGGTGGGAGAAAAGGAAATTCAAGTCCGATGCAAAGCTTGCAGTTCAAGGTTCAGTGTTTTGCCGATGGAACGGAATGCCCAATGCCCTGAATGCCATCAGGAGTGGAAAATCAAGTGGCTTGACTCTCACTCAGCAATGATTATCGCGCCGGTCTCTTGGAAGGAGTACCAGTCAAAATCGAGGAGGATCGTTCTGAATGGGTAGAATCGCTTATGTCAACCTGACAACTGAGACGGTCAGAACGCAAGAGACCCCGATCGAACTGAAAAGACAGTTCTTGGGAGGAAGGGGGATCAATACTTATCTTCTCTACCAGATGGTCGGGGAGGAGACTGATCCCTTAGGACCGGAGAACGTTCTTATCGTAGGTGCGGGGATGCTGACAGGGATTGCAGGGATTGCCAACTCTCGGATCAGTTTCTCAGCCAAGTCTCCAGAGACAGGCCTCCTGGGCGATTCTGCAATGGGGGGCTTCTTTGGCGCTGAGCTCCGTTATGCCGGATTTGATCACCTCGTCCTTCAAGGAAGAGCAGAAAAGCCCCTTTACCTCTGGATTCATGATGGGAAAATTGAATTCAAGGATGCCTCCCGTCTCTCCCGATTGGACACCTTCCAAATTCAAACCGATATCCGGGACGATCTTGGGGATCCCAAAATTCAGGTTGCCTGTATTGGCCCCGCGGGGAGAGAGGGGATCCGTTTCGCCTGCATCATTCATGGACTGTCCCACGCTGCAGGTCGAACGGGTATGGGGGCAGTGATGGGTTCGAAAAACCTCTGGGCGATTGCCACCCGGGGAAAAGGGGCCATTCCGGTCCATAGTCCTGCACAGCTTCTCCAGGTCGTTGAAAGACAGTACCAGCAGGTCACACAAACAAAGGGTTTCCTCGCATCCTCCATCTACGGCACCCTAATCAGGCTCAACAACACGAGGACCCAAGGTTATGAAGGGGGCCTCAACCACCAGTTCAATATGATGGAGTATGGCGGTGAGGAGTTAGATGCCGAGGTCTTTTTGGAAAAGTATGAGACCCGAAAGGCCACCTGTTTCGGCTGTCCCACGACGTGCAAACACACGTTCAAGGTGCCGACGGGGATCTACCAGGGGATGGAGTGCGAGGGACCTGAATATTACGGCGCCGGAGGATGGGGTTCACAGTGCGGGTGCTCAGATTGGGAGACCATCCTCGAGGCGTGGAATCTCTGTGCCAAATATGGGCTCGACGTCGGCTCAATGACCGCCTACACCGCCTGGCTCATGGAACTCTATGAAAAGGAAATCATGACTGAGGAGGAGACGGACGGCTTATCCTTTGAGTGGGGTAGCTCTGAGGCAATCATCGGTTTGATCGAGCAGGTCGTTGAAAGGAGGGGGATAGGGAAGTTATTAGCCCGAGGATGGATTGAAGCAGCAAAGGCCATAGGCCGCAACAGCGAACGCTACATGGATCATGTGAAAGGCCTCTCCATCGAATGCGATGATGTCAGGGGCCACCGAGCCCAGACTCTGGGGTTGGCTACCGCGTCCCGAGGTGCCTGCCATCTCAGAAATCGGTATACATTAGAGGAATTCTCTTTGCCCGAGGACGCCACAGAGAAATTGACCGGAAGGCCAATCCCCCAGGATCCGGCTACGTATGAGGGAAAGGAATGGGCCTGTTACTGGATTGAGTGCCTCTGCTCGATTGCAGACGCTCTGGGCGTCTGTAAGTTTATGACCAAATGGTTGAGCGTCGGGCTCTTGGGATTTGAAGAATTCATCGAATCGATTGAAGCCGTAACCGGTATCAAGCTTTCCCTCGGCGAGATGTTGGAAATAGGAGAGCGAATTTCCACCACGGAGAGACGGTTCCTTATCCGGGAGGGGATCCGTCGGAAGGACGACACCGTTCCCGAAAAATTCTTCAGGCCATGGACGCACGGTCCAAGGGCTGGAACGAAGATCGAGGCCGACCCATTCGAGAAGCTTCTCGACCGCTATTACGATCTCCACGGGTGGGACCGGAATGGAATTCCCACTTCTGAGACCTTAAGAAAACTGAAGATTGGAGGATAGATTGAGGAGAATACGCCTCAGGCAGGAACGATGTACGGGCTGCCGACTCTGCGAAATGGTTTGCTCCCTTTTCCAGGAAAAAGAAATGGATTTGACGGTTTCCCGAATTCAGATCGACCCTTGTTCTGAAAGTGACCACAAGCCCCGAATCTGTCTCCAATGTGAAAACTGCCCGCCTTCAGAGGTCTGCCCGAGCGGAGCGTTCCAATGGGATAAGGGGACGGGTGTCGTTAAGGTCCTGAAAGAGGCATGCGACGGATGTGGCCTCTGCGTTTTGGAATGTCCTCTCTCCTCGGTCTTCGAGGAAAACGGAAGGATCCTGGTTTGTAACGTTTGCGAAGGAAAACCCAAATGCGTGGAGGTCTGCCATAAGCAGGCCATCATGTTTGGCTAGGGGTAAAGCCCATCCCTCGTTATTCGCGAAAGCTCGCATTTCGTGAACCAAGCTCTCCGGCCTGAGGAACCTCCCAGGTTTACGAACATTACCTTCCCTGCTTTTTCTTTCTCATCTCCAACCGCATTCTTTTCTTTTCCCTCTCTTTTTCTTTTATCCTGTACTCTCGAAAAGAATGAAGGTTCTTTTCGATATCTGCAATGGAGGACTTAATGTGATTTCGGGCAATATGAATCGATCTTCCGATATCCTTAAGGGAAGTCTCTAGTTCCATCTCGAAAGTGCAAGCAGATTCTATCTTGCCCAAAGAGGTGTAGAGCCCATCAAGGGAATGGAGCAATGACTCTTCCTTCTGGAGAAAGCGAGAAGTCCGCCTTTTGTAGAAACGACGTTGGAGCAAGTTCATGAGAAGAGAAGTGAGGAAAAACAAGATGGCCACCAAAAGGGCCAGTGTCATTGGATCCATAGGGATGTCCATTCTCTTTCTCCTACATGAGGGGGGTTGAGCGTGTCGCAGAATGACGGGGAGGCGCCCTTCCCCGTGTCGAAACTACGGACTAAATGGTTTAAGAGTTTATGTCTAACCCTTTAAAATACCAGGTAATTTTTGGATCTGCTTTTGGTGTCTGAACAGAATACTTAGCTCTCAAATCGGGGCGTGCGCTTTTCCAAAAAGGCCGAAATCCCCTCCCTGGCTGCCGCGGTGCAGGACACCTCTCCAAAGGCCGCATATCCGATCTCTAACGCTTCTTCAAAGGACGAGGCTTCAGCGGCTCTTTGGATCGCCTCGGTGATAATTCTCACGACTTCATGACTCAGCCTGAGGTCTCCCGCCATGGGGTTCGGTATGGGGTTAAGTGCCGGAATTTGGATCCGACCATCCAGGGTTCTTCGGGCCTTTCCCTCCAGCTTTCTCACCTCGTCGAGGGCTGCCTGAATCAGGGAATCGTAATCCTTTGCGAGGCAGGCAACGATCCCACATTCTCGTGCCCTCTCTGCGGTCATTCGGTCGGCCAAGCGGAGCATGTTGTGAAAAAAAGCGGATCCCTGGGGCCATCTTCTGTACGGCACGACCATTCCGCCGATCCCCGGAAGGATCCCCAGAGTCACCTCAGGAAACTGAAACCAAGCCTCTCTGATGGCGACAATCTGATGACAGCGGATAGCCAGCTCGAAGCCTCCCCCAAGAGCCATTCCATTGATGGCGGCAACCACGGGTTTTTTGCACCGGTCCAGGTAGTGGAGGAGAAGAGAAGAGTCCCGGCAGTGCTGTATCGACCCTTCGGTGTCGCCAAGGACGTCAGGAAACTTTCCGATATCGGCTCCCGCGCTAAAGGCCCGACCCCCGTAGCCAGTGATCACAAAACCCCGAACCGAGGGATTCGTCTCATGTTCTTTCAGGGCTTCGAGGATCTCTGTGTTGACGTCCTCAGTGAGCGCATTCAGGGATTGGGGACGCCTGATCGTAATGATTTTGACACCCTGGATCTCGTCGATGAGAATGTTTCGTCTAAATTCCTGGTACTTTCGGTAATCTCCCACGGTCCCGGGCATCCCGGGTCTGGCTTTTTGAAAATCGACTGTGATCCGTTTGGTCTCCCCTTCCCCGAGGTCTCTCATGATATCAAAAGGCCCTTTCCTGAACCCAAGGGCGATCTGGCACCCGAGGTTCAGGTCCTCGAGGGTTCCGATTCCCCTGTTGATGACATCAAAGGACTGAGAAAAGAGGATTCCCAAAAGGCGGTCTCGGACCTTGGCGGCCAATTCAGCATCGATCTCAACGGGTGTGCCGGGCTCAGGCGTGGCCCAGCGTTCAACCGATCGGAGGATACTGGCAGGCCTGTAATGTTCACCCTCTTCCATTTGAAGCGTGTTGGTTTCCACGACGATGGGGTTGCCCCGTGCCATATTCAAGACGAAGAAGGGCCCTGCAAAGACAAACTCCTGGGCAACGTGATCGATTTGTGGGGCTGTCGCCTCATCCAGCATGAAGGCTGCTTCGTTGCACCAGTTATCGAATATTCGGTCCAGAATGAAGCAGATCTCGCTCCTCGAAATGATGGGAACCTTCCCAGTCATGCAGAACATCCATCCCAGAAAATCAACGACTTTCTGGTCAACCTCCTTCCAGGTAATCACCTCAACTGCTGGATTGCGCCAGGCCGGCGCGAAAAAATGGGTAATTGTGGTTCTTTCAGGGCGCTTCGCCTCGGCAAAGATTCTCTCTGCAGGAATTGAGCTCGTGTTAGAGGTGATGATAGCATCCGGTCTCACGAGGCTCTCGACCTCATCAACAATCTTCTGTTTGATCTTTAGATTTTCCGTCGCGGCTTCAATCACGAATTCGGCATTCCTGATCTCCCCATAATCCATTGTATAGACGATGTTTGAAGCGACGGCCTCGGCCTGCTCGGGTTTCATCTTCTTCCTATCCAAGGCCTTCTGAATATATCCCTGGATGTTTTCCCTAGCCCTTTCCAGGGGTTTCTCGATGACATCGACCAAAACCAGTCGGGCATCAGGCAATGCACTCTTCACGTAATAGCCTATGTCCGGTCCAATCGTTCCGGCACCAATGATAGCCACTTCTCCAGGGAGGGATCGATAGGGCTTGTTCAGAAGGGGATTGCAGTGGTGAGGATACAAGTCGGAAACCATGGCCTTTCCTCCCAGATGATCATATCGATTGATGAGTGAAGCTCCCTGCACGGGAAATTCTGCCGAAGGCGAGTGAAAAAAAGAACAAAATGCAATCCCAGTTTATTCGGAAGGGATTGAATTGTCAACATACAATCCTTCGGAGTGTCAGGGTTCACGGGCCGGGAAATCAAACCAGCTCTTTGGCAGGCCGGGGCTGATATCTGTGAGATTCCTCGGAGTCCAACCGATGAATGGTTCAGGGGCCACCATGTTTTGCCTTTGTCCCCGCTTTTGGCAAAGGCTCTCTCGAACCTCTGATTCCCCTCCCCGAGAATTCGCTAAACTCTCCCCCCTTTCTTTCCGATGCAAGAAATGACTCAACAACCGATTTGGATGAAGGCTGTTCATGGATCCGACAATTCTTGTGGTCGATGATCAAAAAATCATTCTCGAGTTTCTGAAAAAGGCCCTCGAAAACGAAAGCTACCAGGTTATCACGGCACAGACGGGTGAAGAGGGCCTTGATCTACACCGCAGATACCACCCTGATTTGACCTTGCTCGATATTCGGTTGCCCGACAAAAACGGTATTGACATCCTCAAGGCCATCCGAAAAGAGCATCCTGCGGCTCTGGTCATTACCATGACCGCCCATTCGGGTATTCAGGGGGCCATAGAGGCGATACGGGAGGGGGCGTATGATTACCTCTCAAAGCCCATCGAGGTTGAGTCACTCCGGTTTACCATCCGCAAGGCCCTTGAGACGCTCAACCTGAGAAGGGAGATTGGAGAGATTCATGAGAGTCAAAAGAGCAAATACGGCTTCGACCGGATCATCACCCAGAGTCCGAAGATGCAGAAGATCCTCTCGGTAGCAAAAAAAGCCGCCAGCAGTCACTGTTCCACGATCATGATCCAAGGGGAGAGCGGAACGGGAAAAGAACTGCTAGCCTCTGCCATTCATTACGGTAGTCCAAGGGCATCAGCCCCCTTTGTCGTTGTCAACTGTACCACCCTCTCTCCGGAGCTTCTTGAAAGTGAACTCTTTGGACACGAAAAGGGATCCTTTACCGGGGCCATCCGTAAGAAAATGGGGAAGTTCGAGACCGCCCAGGGGGGGACGGTCTTTCTCGATGAGATTGGAGAAATCGACCCCAGGCTCCAAGTGAAGCTTCTCAGGGTGATTCAGGAACGCGAATTCGAGAGGGTGGGAGGGTTGACGACGCTGAAGGTCGACTTGCGAATAATTGCAGCCACGAACCGAAACCTGCAAGAAGAGGTGGATCGGGGGAATTTTCGAGAGGACCTATTCTACCGGCTTATGGTCATCCCGGTATACCTTCCTCCCCTTCGCGAGCGAAGGGAGGATATCCCTTTACTTGTAGAAACCTTTGTCCGCCAATTCAGCCTCGAAATGAGTCGAGAGGTCAAGAGCATCAGCCCTGAGGCCATGGACCTCCTGGTCATTCATCGGTTGAAAGGGAATATTCGGGAGCTCAAAAACGTTCTCGAACGAGCCGTCATTCTCGGAGACGGCGACACCATCACACCTGAAAACCTACCTGACGAGATCCGATACTCCCAAGGCTCCGTGACGGCAGGTCCCACCTTGTCCCCTGGGATTGTCCCCCTCCACGTGATGATCACCAACTCCGTCCAGAAGGCACTGGCCGCCACGGGAGGAAACAAGAGCGAGGCTGCCCGACTCCTGGGTATCACCCGCCAGCGACTGAAACGAATCCTGCGCAGTGGCTTCTCGACCCCAGCCTGATTCCCCTCGGGTTTCTCGGGTCCCTGAAAATCTCGCCGGACTCATTCGATGTTGCTCCACCGGTTGTACGCTGCTCTCCAGTTGCCCTTGATCCACGGGTACCCTCCCCTGGAGATAGGAGAATCGTCTAAGAATGATTCCTTTACAAGCCGTGGCGGGTGCTGTTGGAGGCTGCTTTTTCTATCTTCTGACCAGTCGATCGCTTTTTCCAAGCTCTGTTTAGAAGGGGGCATGCAAGAGAAAAGAGCAAACCCGCGATGGCGCCGTATATGACATCGATACCATAATGATACCCGTTGTAGACCGTAGAAATTGCTAGGCCGGTTACCGTCCCCGAGAAAATGTAGGGATACTTTCCGGAGCGAATGGCAAATAACAAGACCACCACAGCCACCGCCACATGGGAGCTCGGAAAGGCTCCCCCCTTTATGGCTCCTTTGAAAAAGAGCCACTGTTCAAACAGCGTGAACGGACCCCCATTGAGGGAAGCCAGCTCAAAGGGGAGGCCTTTGGGGATAAAAATGGGACCTGCAACAGGCATTGAGAGGTAATGGAGAAAGCAGAAAAAAAAGGTCACGCTGACCGTCAGAAGGAAATCATGCAGTCGTTCCCACTCTTGCTGGAAGTAAAGGATTAGGCCCAAAACCGGAATCAAAAAGTAGTAGGACATGTAGAATAGCGACATAAACTCGGTCAACAACGGGTTGGCCAGGCTCTGCAACCACACAGTAGGATATCCGCCAAACGCTTTGGCCTCAAGGCCAAGCACCCAAGGGTCGAACATTTTGGGTTGGATAGAGTTGATCATCTGACCGACTTCCTCAAAGAGAAAGACATATAGAAAAGGGATGTACCAGACCCTGGTGAAGAAGAACAAGCCACGGCGGTAGCGAGTATTCAACCACAGGACAAGGACACCCATCCCGAAGAAGGCGATGTGGATGACGAGGTGCCAGAGTGTACCGGAGTTTTTTTTCGCAATGACCGTCAGTAACAAGAGGACCGCCATGAGGTAAAGGAAAAAGAAACAGTCCATCAGTTCCACTGCCCGAATCTCTTCTGATCGGGCAATCGTAGGAATCTTGCTGTTGCCTGACCGTCGTTTCAGAACAAGACTCCTTTCGTGACCGTTGACATGGCATACCATGACCCAGAGATGCGTGATAATTCAATCCATCACGCTTTCTCATTCCCGTGGTGGATTCCGGGTCATAGCCCAGAAGCGACGCTTCCGCAAAGGGTCTCCGCAGGACGAGAGGACGGTCGCGGGAGATCGCTCCACCCTACCGGTTCACAGTGCCTGCCAGAATCAACGAATCTAGGTCAGCTCGGATCCGATTCTGTCAAAGGGATTCACCACGCTGACTGTGATGTTGCTTATGGGGGATTGAAACCTCATCAGCCTGGAAATCTGGGTTTTAGAAAAAATAGCAGAATCGAGGCGGGCTGGCCAGAAAAAAAACTGCGATTTGCCCTCCCCTCTCATGGGCGAGGCAGATCGCGATGGAAGGGAGCGGGATTCCCGTCCACCTCTACTCGTAGGCTGTCGGCGATCTCCTCGACCGGTTCGAGGGGCGTAACCAGGAGGTCATTGATGACTTCATGACCGACCCCAAATGGGGTTCTCCGATCCTAAGCGCGACATCCCCCTCCGGTATGTGCCGACCGGCTTGAGGCCATCACGGTCAGAGAATCAAAAGCAGGTCATTCTCCCCCTTCCTCGATTGCGATCCGGAACGGCTTCCGTCCCATACGCTCGAAGGCCCCTTTCTCCTGGTGGATTTTCTCGTTGATCTTCCTTCTTGCTTGCACGATCCTGGGTAAGGCCCTCTCCAAACCCGCCACGACCTCTCGATCAAGCCTACCCTCTTCGGCATCTCCCTTCAAGTTCGCCACGACAACATCGTCGGGATCTGCCTTACGATACGGCCTGACGGCTGTCAAGGCGTCGAAGATGTCTGCCACGGCAATGATCCTGGCCCCGGGTGAGATGGCATCTCCCCGAAGTCCCTCGGCATATCCCGACCCATCCAATTTCTCATGGTGGGATGCCGCGATTTCAGGCACCATCCGGAGCTTCCGGGGAAAGAGTGGACGAACTGCGCTCAGTATGGTTTTGGTTTTTTGCGCATGGCTCTGAATAATCCGGAGTTCCCATTTCGAGAGTCGCGCGGGTTTCAGAAGAATGTCGTCCGGTACTCCCAACTTCCCCTGATCATGAAGAAGTCCTCCAAAACGGAGAATCTCGAGGTCTTGGCCTTTCCACCCAAGGGCCCGGCCGATTTCAACAGCGAAAGCCGTCACCCGCCAGGTGTGGCCAGCAGTAAGGTGGTCCCGAGCGTCGATGGCCACAGCCTGCCCCGTGATGAGGGTCTCGAAGGTACGGCGCTGAAGCTCGAGATACCGGGCGTTCTCTACCGCAATGCAGGCCTGGCCTGAAAAGGCGAGCAAAATCTCCTCGTCTTCACGGTCGAATTGGACGGCCCCCCTCTTGTTTATTGCCTGAGTGACGCCGATCACCTGGCCTTGAGCGTTCCCCATGGGGGCCACGAGCATGGAGCGGGTTTTGAACCCGTGTCGTTGATCAAAGGAGGCGTTAAAACGTGGGTCTTGATAGGCATCCCGGAGGTTAACAATCTCGCCTTTGACGGCTGCCGTCCCGGCTATGCTCTTCGTATCAATAGGAAGCCGAATCTGATTCACCCCTTGGGCGACCTGACTCACAAGGATCCGCCTCTTTTTCCCCTGTGAATCGGTGTTTTCCTCGACCAAGTAAAGGGTGCTTCTCTCCGCGTCAAGGATCTGACTCGCCCGGTCCATGATAAGGCTGAGCAGTCTCTGTAAATCCCGCTCTGAGGTCAGCTCCAGGCTGACCTGCCTCACGGCCTCTAGGCGTCTCACCCTGGCCGCCAAGACTTCCCGATAGGGTTCATCATTCATACCCTGATCTCCAAAAGGCTGAGACTCGAATCTCCTCGAGTTTTGGGCCCAGACGATGGAGAGCCTCTACGGCTTCTGGGTCGAAGTCCGTGCCCGCTCTCTGCCGAATCCACTGCAGAGCCTGCGTCTGTGACAGGGGTCGTTGACCCCACCGGGTACCCATCCGGACCAAGAAGGCGTCCGCGACCCCAATGATCCTTGCCCCCTGGGGGACCTCCTTTCCGTCTGGCGGACCAGAGGGAAAGCCGCCCCCTTCAAATCGTTTGTGATGGTAAGGGGCGACGGCTTCCACGCCTGCCATTTCTCCAGAGAACTCCATGGCTTCCAAGAACTCCCGGGTCCAAAGGGCGTGGTTCTCGTATTCGGACCGCTCCTCAGGAGAGAGAGGAGACCCCTTGCTCAAGATCCGATCTGACACGGCGATCTTGCCCACGTCATGTAAGGCCCCTGCCCATTCGATGCGCCTCAGATCTTCCTGGGAAAGCCCCATCTCCTCCGCCATAGCCCGTGAGTGGGCTCTCACCTGCTGAGAATGCCACCTCCCCCGAGGATCGCGCATCTCCAGGGCTATCAAAAGACCTGAAATGACCGCTTCGGTGGCACTCTTCTCCTCCTCGTAGAGCTGGACTGTCTCGATGGCTACAGCTGCCATGCTGGCCAGCGCCTCGAGCAAGTGTCGATCCTCCTCATCAAACGGCTTCCCGTCGAGGCGGTTGAGGACCTGAGCAACCCCCAGCACCTCTCCTCGGCGGTTTTTCAGCGGGACGGATAGGATAGAGCGGGTGCGAAATCCGGTCCTGCGGTCGATCTCTGGGTTGAATCGGGCGTCTTGATAGGCGTCTGGAACCAGGAGGGATACCCCTGTCCTTGCTACTGCGCCGGCGATTCCCTTTGCCAGGGGAAAGCGGATTTCTTCCTCCTGCTGAGCGATGATTGAGTGGAGTTCGACGGTCTCCTCATCCACGAGAAACAGGGAGCTTCGTTCCGCCTCCAGCACACGGGTCAGTTCCCACCAGATCCTTTCCAACAGGCTCTGAAGGTCCCGTTCCGAGTGGAGTTCCATGCCCAGCCGAAGCAATAGCTCAAGCCCACGCTTCCTTTTGATGAGATCATCCATTAGAGGGACCTTCTTCCACGCTTTCCGCCACCCTTGTTAACACCGCCCCTGAATAGACCCCCACCTGCCAAAACGGGTAGATTTCTAGCATGACTGATCGGCCGTAGGCGGATTGAACCGCAGAATATCGAACAAGCAATAATGAATGTCGAAGGGAAAAAATCATCATTCGAGATTCCTTGTTCGGTATTCGATATTCAAAATGCAATCCAGGTCAAGGCCGTTCGACGCTGAACGCGAGGATTTCAAACCTGGCGAATGGAAAAATGAAATCACTCTGTTTTTCCTCTAACCCAACCGGGCCGCTTCCTCTCTGGCCTCCTCGATGTCCGAGTATCATTTGCTCGGGGTAGAGGACCCTTCAATAGACACCCCTTCCCTCTCGGCCATGGCAAGAACGAGACCCGCCGTCCCAGTCATCATGTTGTCGCCGAAGGGTGCTCCAAGAGCGATATGATCAATCCCGACGTGCTTCAGAATGCTTCTCTTGGGGCCTGTTGCCACAATCCTTTCCACCCGATCAAATCCAACGGCTCTTCTAACATAGGCCCCGTGTCCACCCTCAGAAACGATTCTCCTATGAGAAAGCCTCCCTTCAGCCAGATCAATGATGAGGGTTTTGAGAATCTCAGGGGCCAAAGCACCGGTGTGATACTCGAAAAACCCGCCAATCTCCCCGTCTACCAAAAGGGCACCCAAGGTATGGGAGGTGGCGATATCCAACACAATGATGGGCTCTTTCCCCCGGGCCAAGGGGTCGCTAGACGCCCCTAAGATCGCCGCCATGCCCGTATCCATGACATATAACCTGCCTGATGGGATCCCCTTCCCGTCCATGGCCGCGGCCCGCATTCGGCGAAGGCAGGAGGGGATTCGTTTGCCTTCAAACAGAAAGGCCGACGGCTTTGGGGATTTGTCAATGATCTCTTTGAATATCTGATGGCGAAAATCGAGGGATGAAACCCCTCCTTTCGGCGTCCCATGGTCCTGGACACCGATCCCGAAGCAGTCTACCGCCGGCTCGATCCCCATGAGTTTCAACATCGTCATAAGATCCTCAGCCCGGAGGTCTCCCGTTCTGAAGGATGAGATATCTCCTCTCTTAGCCCTCTCCTGAGCCTCTCTCGGGGACACGATCCTCACCCCCAGGGTTTCGACCCTCTCCATGCGATGGTGTATCGTTTCAGCAGCGGACCGTGTCATCATAATGTTGCACGCTCGGGCTTTGCTTTTTATCGCTTCAGTAATCGGGCCTCCCCCCATCTGGCGTCCCGTGATGAGGATGGTTTTACTTTCGCAGGCCATTATCTTTTGGGCAAGGGCTCGGGTAGGGGATTTGGCAACGAATTTGAATTGATCCCCTGATCGGGTATCCAGAAACATGGCATCCAGGGTACCTGCACCGACGTCAATGGCGAGAAATCGTGCCATGGGGACTGCGAAGCCTCCTCTCGTCTGGCATGAATGACGATACTGTTGTGTTTTAGCTCGACCACGAATATATCCCAATTGGAGGATTAGTGAAATGGTTTTCTCTCTCTCCTTTGACATGAGATGAGTCATCAGACGACTCAGAAAGACACCAGGGCTCCTGGTAGCGTCGACACTTGCTCGGGCCCGGGCCGTTGGAGCGGGTAAGACGGGTAGGAGGCTTCTGCGCCGCCTCATTGACAGAGATGGGTTGAGAATTGATATACTCTGCAATAGAAATCATTTGGAGAGCCCTGCAATGGGAGACCATAGCTTCAGGATTCACAGAATAGAACTTCCAGTCCCCTTTCCCGTGAGAACCACCAATGTATATCTCGTCGATGATGAGCCCATAACGCTCATCGATACCGGCGTCAAAAGCGACAGGTCCCTCCGAGGTCTCGAAGACTCCCTTCGGAGATTGGGATACGGGGTTGAGGATATCGGGAGAATTCTCATTACCCATGGCCACATTGACCACTACGGACAGGCAAAGCATATCTCCGCTCGATCAGGTGCCGAAATCTACATCCATGAGAAGGAGCATCAGAGAATCCATTCGATTGGTGAATTCCGAAGGAATCTTGTATCGGTGCTCATGGAGAACGGAATCCCTAAGGACCTACTGGATGAGGCAATAAACTACATGAAATCAGCTATACAATGCCTGAGTGAGCCTTTAGACGATGTCCGATCACTGAACGAGGGGGATGAGATCGGCTTTGAGAATATGACCTTGCAGCCTATTCTCTGTCCCGGCCACAGCCCTGGTTTGATCTGCTTCTACCTGGAGGAAGGAGGCATTTTGATCAGTAGCGACCATTTATTGAGCGAAATCTCACCGAATCCCATCATCGATCTCTCCCCGGAGGGGTCGGGTCCTCGGAGCACGAGTCTCAAAGCGTATTTGAATTCTCTCATGAAGATCAAAGACCTGGAGGTTTCTCTTGTCCTGCCAGGCCACGGCGAACCGGTCCGGGACTTCAAAGGGACCGTGGACAGGGCTTTCTTTCACCATGAACAACGACTTTCGATGGTGCTGTCGGTTCTGTCTTTGGGGGAGAAGACCGTTTATGAAATCTCCCATGCCCTGTTTCCCAATGCGAAGTCTTTCGAGGTATTCCTTGGCATGTCAGAAGTATTGGGACATTTGAGAATCCTACTCGATGAGGGTAGGATCTCTTTCAGATCGAGGGAGGGTATGGATTACTATTCGAGGACCTAACTCCTCCTCGGTGCCATGTGGCGGGCCAGGGGGGACTCTTGATCAGCGAATCGATTCACCCCTTTCCCCCATCGGCAAATGGCACAAGAATTGAATAAAGGAATCTACACGGGGACTTGAACAAAAGGTTTGGATACACTAGACTGGTGGTCAGAATGAACCCCGACCGGGAGCATCGACTCAGTCCATGACAGATGACCAGAGGGATTTCACACCTGCGGAAGATGTATTTCAGTTTTCTTCCAGTGCGTCACAGGAAATACTGACCGGCCACAAGGCGTACAATCTTGAAGAGCTGCTCGAACTCATCAAGTCGTGTCCAGATTCCTCCATCTTCTATCACACCTTCTCTGCATTCCGGGATCTGCGAGAAGTCCAGGTACCTTATACCAATGGTTTTGCCCTTTGGATATCCCAATATCTCAATGATGAGGCCCTAGCAGAGAAGTTGGCGACTATAGATTTAACGGAACACAACACGATTGAAAGCCTGAGAGCACGCATTTTGGAGACCATCGAGGTCTACATCGATCAGTATCCAGCCGTGCGTCACAAAACCGCTGAAAAACCCTTCTACCTCCTTGATATGATTCGGATCGTCTATCTAACCGACAAGTTCGCCTATGATTTGAGATCATTTCGGAATCTGCTCGATACGATCACTGTGGACTCCCTGTATTTCCATTTCATCGAATCCCGCCTGTACACCCAGCTTCAGTCAGACGACTTCTCGACGTGGATTGAGCAGAGTTTGAACCTAACAGAGCTATCCCAAAAGATAAGAAACCTGGATATCTACGTCTATACTTTGGAGGAGTTGAGGGAGAGAATTGCACAGATTATTGATAGATATCTCGATCGTACGCGTCGATAAGTCCGGTTCCTGGTATGCCATGAAACCAGAGATTTGCCGATCTAACCTGCGGGTCGAGAAACGCTGAGGTCAGACATGACTATTCCCAGTCTGTCCGATTACAGAAGCGTTGTGGGCCGGAATGTCATCGAGGACCTCTATATTCTGGCCTCTCATGTGGGCCATCGATCCATAAAGATGATCAACTCCACGGCCGTTGGGGGGGGCGTCGCTGAGATGCTGAACCGTGTTGTGCCTCTGCTCAATGAACTGGGTGTCCAAGCGAGATGGGAGGTGATCAAGGGGGGAGACGATTTCTTCGACATCACAAAGGCCTTCCACAATGCTCTGCAGGGCAAAGAAGAGTCTTTTCAGCAGCAGGTGTTCAAGACCTACCTGGCCTACAATGAGATGAACAACAATGCGATGGCTTTTGATGAAGATCTCATCGTGGTTCATGATCCCCAGCCCGTTGCGTTGATACTCTGGAATAAACACCGAAGTAACAAATGGGTATGGCGTTGCCATATTGACATGTCCCGTCCAAACCGACAGGTTTGGGAGTTTCTCAGGCCATTCGTCGAGCAGTATGACGGCGCGATCTTCTCGTCGCCCCTTTTTTCTCCGGAGTTGGCGATCCCTCAATATCGCTTCTATCCGGCTATTGATCCGTTGGCGGACAAGAACAAGGAGCTTGATGACGCCTACGTCAACGGCGTCATGGAGAAGTATGGGATTCCCAGAGATAAACCCATTGTTACCCAGATTTCTCGCTACGATCCATGGAAGGATCCCGTTGGTGTGATTCAGGCTTTCAAGATGGCACGAAAACACGTGGATTGCCTCCTCCTCCTTGTTGGAGACAAGGCGGCAGACGACCCTGAGGCTGAAGAGATCCTGTTAAGGGTAAGGGATGCGGCAGGTGACGATCCGGACATTCACATCATTTTTTTGACATCCTCTATCCCTACCGAGATAAACGCCTTCCAACGGGCGTCAGACGTCATTCTGCAAAAATCCTTGCGGGAGGGCTTCGCTTTGACTGTGTCAGAAGCTCTTTGGAAATACCGCCCTGTCATTGGCAGTGCGGTGGGAGGCATACCCGCGCAGATTATCCATGGATACACGGGAATGCTGGTCCATTCGGAAGAAGGGGCCAGTCTGCAAATTCGCCGGTTGCTCAATCAACCGGAGCTTGCGAGAAAACTGGCCGAAAACGGCCGGAAGCGCGTCAAAGACGAGTTTCTCATCACGAAAATCTTGAAACGGTATCTGCTCCTTCTTCTAGCGCTGGACCATCCGGGAGAAGCCACGATATTTCTCGCCTGATTCCACGCCTT
>CAYGBW010000092.1:0-21754 GCA_964348185.1 uncultured Thermodesulfobacteriota bacterium
GCGGCCTCAGACAGCGGAATCTCGCCCCTTCGGGGACACTCTCCTTCGGCAAGCTCAGGACAGGCTCTTCGCCAAGACGGGTAGCCCCAAAAACTCCGTAATGTTCGCTCCAGGGACATCTTTCAGTGACGACTAAGTAAAGTCCAGCGAATTGTTGGCGGGTAACAGCCATGAGAACGTAACTTCGAAGCACCGCTTCTAGCCGGTCCATGGCCATGGACAGGGTATTATAGGGCGCCGCGAGACGGATACGGCAGCGGCCTTTGCCCTCTGATCCAAAAAAGATCCCAAGAACAACGGCCACGTCTCCTTCGAGCAGCCGTTCAAAGCGCATTTGAGAAGAGGGCTCGATCTCCGAAAAATCGCGGAAGACATAGAAGCGACCCCGGGGGGGGCGTGCACCGGACACCGGGGATCGCCCTGAGCCTTTCGACCGTCCTTTCCATGTTCTTCCGGCACAAGCCCCGAGCCTCCCGGAGATAGTCCTCACTCGCCCCCAGGAACTCGGCCAGAGCCCACTGCCCGACAGAGAAGGAGCAGAGGGAGATAGTCTCTTTGGATTTGACGGGGTATTCCCCACAACCAGAGGATCTTTGACAATGTCGTCTCTGTTTGATATACCTTGCGATCATCAAGGGAGAAAGGGAGGATAGCCCATGGAAAAAAAGATCCTACACAGTGACCGGTGGCCTGAAACGAAAGGCCCATACTCGGTCGCCTTGACCTTTGACCGTCTCCTCTTCATATCTGGCCAGGGCCCAGCCTATCCCGACACGGGGGAAATCGCAAAAGGGGGCTTTGAAGAGCAGGCCCGGGTTGTCTTTGAAAACCTCCGGATGATTTTGGAAGATTCCGGTTCTTCCCTCGATCATGTGCTCAAGGTGACGGTTTATCTGAGCAACATGGACGACTTTGCCACGATGAACGCCATGTACGGCGAGTATTTCAAAACGAATCCGCCAGTGCGCACAACGGTGGAGGTATCCCGCCTACCCTTTGACATTATGCTTGAGGTCGACGTCATCGCCTACCTCGCCTAACAGGGATGGCTCCTGCCTGTCAGACGGACGGACCTTCTTACGGCGGAGCAGACGGTCTGGGTGGGCAAGAAAAGGATCATGTGGCAGGCTACCGTGGTGGGAGTACAGGGGAGAGACTTCCCAACGACTTCAGCTTGTTAGACAGAGTATCTCCTTTCCCATGGAGTGTAAGGCCTGGTGAAATCGGTGTGACCGAATTCGTGCGCTTCCGGACAAATAAGAGGATGGAAGCGGCACGATGGACAGGTTTTAGTTGATTGAGGCTCGATTATCCACAGATTCCAGACTGTTTAGGTGCTATCACAGGGGGGATGGGTATGGAAGGCGTGAGTCGACCGATTTTCTATTTCAGTCACCCGGGTGTTGAGAACACAGAGGAGGTTGTGGAGATTGTCTATAAGCGCTTGAAAGAAGGCGATGTTAAGAGTGTCGTTGTGGCGAGTTCCCGTGGAGAGACGGGTCTCAAGTTTGCCAGGAAGATGGCTCGGGAGACGAACCTGGTCGTGGTGAGCTCTCATCCAGGCTACTCTGCTCCTGGCGTTTGGACCTTTGACCTGAATGCCCTGAAAGAGCTGGAGGCCATGGGGTGCACGGTGGTGAGGCAGAGCCACATCCTCTCCGGACTGGAACGGTCCATCAGCGCCAAATTCTCCGGCGCTTCCCACACCGAGGTTCTTGCGGAAGCTCTCCGGTGCCTCTTTGGTGTGGGGATGAAAGTAGCGATCGAATGTGCGGTTATGGCGGCCGACAGCGGAGCCATACCCATTGCGAAGACAATTGCTGTGGGGGGAACCGGATCGGACCGTGGAAGGGGGGCTGATTGTGCGATTGTGGTCTGGCCGTCCCATTTCAACAACTTTTTCGACTTTCGTGTACTCGAGATTCTGGCTAAACCCTTTAGAAGAGAGGCCACTTAGGTTTCGTGTCTCTTTTGAAAGGGAGAGAGTCATAGAAGGAGTAGCGGCAGATGGACGGGAGAAGTATCAAACCCACTCTTCTAAATGAAAAGGAAATCGAGACCGTGGCCCCATCTTTAGAGGAGATCATCGGGATTGTTGAAGAAACCTATCGAATGGAGGGCCGAGGCGAGGTGGAGGTGCCCACGAAAATCGGGGTTCACCCGGACTATCCCCAGAGCTTTTTGCATGCCATGCCCGCATGGGTGTCTGGAACCCGGGCCCTGGGGATGAAATGGATTTCATATTATCCGGGCAACTTCCAAAGAGGTCTTCCAGACTCTACGGGGGTGATTATCCTCAACCATCCCGATCATGGCCTCCCGGTGGCGATCATGGCAGGAATGTGGATTACCTATGCCCGCACCGCAGCATGCGCCGCGGTGGCCGCAAAGTACCTGGCACCTTCCAATCCGATCCGCTTAGGCCTGGTGGGCTGCGGGGGCCTTGGTCGCTGGTCTTTGAGGGCTCTGGCGGTTGTTTTCCCCACCCTGAGTGAGGTGTACGTCGCCTCTCGGACGATCGAATCCCGACAGCGGTTTTGCGCTGAAATGGGAAAGCGCGGTTCGTGGCGGCTTCAGCCGGTGGACCGTGTCGAGGACGCGGTGGCTGGTATGGACATCGTGGTTTCCTCCACTCCCCACCTGCCAGAACCGCCCGTGCTCGGAGAGTGGTGGCATCCCCGCACCCTTGCCATTCCCCTAGACATCTTGAGTGGGTGGGATGACGTAGCTTTCAGCCTTGTCGAGCGACTGGTGACGGATGACTACGACCGACTCCAAAGGTCTACACCCCAAGGCCGTCCAGGGTTTCGGCTGCCCGAATGCTGGAATCGTATGGCAGATGTTGTGCTGGGAAAAGCGCCGAAACGGCAGCATCCTGAGGAGCGTCTCATGGCGATCCCAACCGGTGTGGCCAGTGTGGACATGACCGTAAGCTGGGAAATTCTTAAACGGGCCCAGGCTGCAAAAGCAGGGATACAGGTCCGTCTTTCGTAGGAAGGGCGGGGGAATCCGGATGGTTGTGAGGCTGATGGCTGGCAAGGCATCTCGACTCAAAGAGAGGCGGTGAATCGGTTCGACGGCCCTTGAAAGCCCGATTCCCGCCAGGGGTGGACGGTTTTGGCAGGTTGTTGGTATAATTGCTCAGGCGATTGCGCGTTCAGGCAGAGGTTTCTTGGATGTATGAAATCAGGTTTCATGGGCGGGGCGGACAGGGGGCCGTTCTTGCGACGAAGATACTGGCGAAGGCGCTCGTTCAGGAGGGGAGATTCATCAAGGCTGTACCCTCCTTTGGGTTTGAAAGACGGGGAGCGCCCGTGACCTCCTTTCTGCGGTTTGATGAAAAGCAGATCCGGCAGACGACCAATATATACAATCCGGACTGGATCGTCTGCATCGATCCGACCCTGTTCAAAACGGTCGATATCTTCCACGGGGTGAGAGAGGGGGGGACTCTCGTCCAGGCGACGGCAAAGCATATTGAGGATTTGCCCATCCCGAAACAAATCAAGAAGGTTGGCCTATGTAACGCTTTTCAAATTGCCCTGGAGATCATCGGCAGGCCGATTACCAATACCATCATGTTGGGAGCCCTGGTCAAGACAACCCATGTGGTCGCCCTTGATTCTCTCCATACCGCTTTGCAAGAGGTCGCTTTCAGGGACGCCGCCTTGGGGAAAAACGTCGAGGCGGTCAGTCGAGGCTATGAAGAGACGAGGGTCTACGAATTGGGTGGACAGGACGAGGGATGAAAAAGCAGGCAAAAAAGATGTTTGATCAGTCGACCATTCCAAACGATCTGTGCCCGGTTGCGACCGAGCTTTTTGACATGCCGGTCGGTGACTGGCGGGCGAAACGCCCGGTGGTGATTCGGGGAAAATGTGTGAAATGCGGGACATGCTGGGCCTTCTGTCCCACCCAGTGCATCATTGAACGGGACAAGTGGTTTGAGGCCAATCTAAAGATCTGCAAGGGGTGCGGGATATGCGCCCAGGAGTGTCCCCACAATGCCGTCGTGATGATCGAAGAAGAAGGGGAGTCGTGATGGAGAAAACCATCGTCTGTGACGGAAACGAGGCAGCCGCATGGGGTGTTTCTCTCGCAAAACCCGATATGATTGCGGTCTATCCAATCACCCCTCAATCCTCCTTGGCTGAGCATTTGACCGAATTCATTGCGGACGGCAAGATCAGTGCGGACCTCATGGATGTTGAAGGGGAACACACCGTGCTTTCTGTCCTGCAGGGGGCGTGCCTGGCAGGGGGTCGAACGTTTACGGCCACTTCCGGCCAAGGGTTGGCGTTCATGTTTGAGCCATACTACCGAACACCCAATCTACGACTCCCGATTGTCATGGCCATCGTGACGCGAGATGGAATCACACCCCAGACCGTTTGGGGGGGACATCAAGATGCGATGACCGTGAGGGAGGTCGGCTGGATTCAAATGTACGCCGAATCCAACCAGGAAGTTCTGGATACGATTATCATGGCTTATCGGGTGGCTGAACACCCCGAAGTGTTGTTGCCGGTCAATGTCTGTCTCGATGGCAATTTTCTTTCCTACGGCATCGAAGCCGTGTCAATTCCCGATAGTCGAGTCATCGATGCGTTTATGGGGGAAAAGAACACCAACTGGCATGCCGCACTCGATCCGGAGCGACCCATGGCGGTCGACCCTTTGACGGGGGGCGGCTCCGGCAAAGGGGCTTCCATGTTTGTCAGGTATCGGAAGGGACAGTGTAAAGGGATGCAGAGGGCTTTCAAAGTGATTGAGGAGGTCCATGCCGAATACGCAGAAAAGGTTGGGCGGTCATACGGCCCCCTTATCGAAGAATACCGCATGGAAGACGCCGATTACGCCATCATGACCCTGGGCAGCATGACCGGAGCCGGGAGGGAGGCCGTGGACATCGCCCGGGACGACGGAAAGCGGGTAGGGCTTTTGAAGATCAAGACCTTCCGCCCCTTCCCTGTCGAGGGGGTCTGTAGATCCATTGCCAAGATCAAGGCGTTGGGGGTTGTCGATCGCTCTGTCAATTACGGTTGGAACACCGGCCCTCTCTATCAGGATGTTCTGGCGGCGATGTATTTTGGGAAGAGATATATCCCGGCAGTGAGTTTTATCGGGGGGCTTTCCGGGGCCGACATCACCGTGGAACATCACTTTCGGCGGGTGATAGAGATGACCGAACGGGCCTTCAAAGGGGATGGGGTCGAAGAGACCATCTGGTTGAATGAAGACGAGTGACCAAAGGGCGATCAGGAATGCGTGAATCCATGGCGAAAGCCAAGTATCTCATTATCGGGAGCAGCCACGCCGGGTTGTCAGCGGCAGAGGAGATCCGAGTAAACGACCATGAGGGGTCGTTAACCATGGTGACGATGGAGGATACGCTTCCCTATTCTCCGACGATCCTCCCCTATATCGTCTCTGGAAAGGTTTCTCCCGATCAGATCGCCTTGCGGGATGAGACCTACTTGGAGAAACACCGTATCCGTTTTGTGAAGGGAACCGCCGTCACCGGGGTGGACACGAAAACGTCAACAGTGGCCCTTTCTGATGGACGGAAAATAGGCTACGAGAAACTCCTCATCGCCACGGGTGCAGAACCGACGATTCCGCAAGTGGAAAACCTTCGAGATGTCCCTTTCCTGGAATTGAGGACGATGGCCGATGCGCTCAAGCATCGCGATCTTCTCCAAAAGGGGAAAACGGCGGCTGTGATGGGCACGGGTCTGGTGGGGATGCACGCCGCCGAAAACTTTGTGGAGCGGGGGATGAATGTCCACGTGGTGCGGGCGAGAGCCAAGAAAAATCCTCGGATACTGCCGAATTACTTCGACGAGGAATGCGCCCGGATGATTCAGAATGTCTTTGAAGGCCACGGGGTGAAATTCTATCTCACCAACCATGCCGTTCGAGTGGCGTCCGACGGCCACCGAATTGTGTTAACCCTTCACGATGGGGAAGAACTGGGTGTCGACTTGTTACTCGTCTGTACGGGAATAGCACCCAGAACGGAGTTTCTCACGGATTCGGGTGTGGAGCTCGACAAGGGAATCCTCGTTGATTGTAAAATGAAAACCTCCGTGGACCGTATTTGGGCGGCGGGTGACGTGGCCCAGGCCGATGATTTCTTTAGCGACTCGAGAATCCTCAACGCCATACTCCCCGATGCCGTGGCTCAGGGGAAAATTGCCGGGGCCGATATGTCAGGGGGGCGCCTTGATGGGGACTATGAAGGTGGGATTTCCATGAACACCTTCAATTTCTTTGGTCATCGCGCCTTTTCGATCGGCCTCAACAATCCGGAGAATGGGACAGCCTACTCCGTGGATAGAGAGATCCTGCCTTCGGCACATGTCTATCAAAAGATGATCTTTCGGGGAGATGTGCTGGTCGGGGCGAGTGGAATCAATACCGATCTCGACCCGGGGATCATCATGAACCTCATCAAGAGAAAAATCGCGCTAAAGGACGAAAAGGCCGAGTTTGTGAGAAATCGGGTCAACATGAGTCGCCGGTTGATGTGGAAACTGTGGCGATAGCCGGGAAGAGACCGAGAAGCCGAGATTAAGGGAGATATGAATTGGGAAAAGCGTACAAGACACTCGAGGTCATTCCGGGTCTCTGTGATGGATGCGGTGACTGTGTCCCTGGCTGTCTAAAAGCAAAGGGCGTCAGCCGACCGATACAATCCCGAATTAAACCGATCAAGGATTTGAAGGAACCTTTCTTTGCCCCAACCATCTGTTTGCAATGCGGTGATCCCTCCTGTGTATCCGTATGCCCGTCAAATGCCCTGAACAAAAACCCCGAAACCGGGGTTGTGGACTGGGATCAGGCAAAATGTGTCAACTGCCTCCTCTGTACGTTGGCGTGCCCCTATGGAGGAATCGTCTACGACCCGGTCGATGGGCATGTCATCAAGTGCGATCACTGCGGAGGGGATCCTGCCTGTGTCAAGGTCTGCAAACCCGGGGCCTTGGTTTGTAAGGAGGAAAGCGAGATATTCAACCGGGTGGGGGATCTGGAAGACCTCTTTGTGGCCAACTCCTGTTGCCAAGGCTGCAATACGGAGATCTTGATGCGCCATGTTCTGCGTCGAGTCGGTCCCAATACGGTGGTGGCCGCACCGCCAGGATGCGTGCCCGGTGTGGGCACCGTCGGCGTGAACGGTTTGACCTGTTCAAAAGTTCCGACTTTTCACCCCCTGTTGACGAATACGGCTGCCATGCTGGCGGGAATCAAACGTTACTACACCCGAATCGGCAGGGAGGTGACCATGCTCGCCCTGGCCGGAGACGGGGGTGCAGCCGATGTTGGGTTCCAATCCCTCTCGGGAGCGGCTGAACGGGGAGAGCGGATGATCTTTGTCTGTATAGACAACGAAGGATACATGAACACAGGAACCCAGCGATCTGGAACAACGCCCTTCGGCGCCTGGACCTCCACAACCCCGGTGGGCCCTGCCCTCCGAGGCAAAACCCGCGACCAGAAGTATCTACCCTTGATCATGGTGATGCACAAGTGCGAGTATGTGGCGACTGCATCTGTCGCCTTCTTGAAGGATTTCTACGAGAAACTCGACAGGGCCATTGAAGCGGAAAAGCGGGGAATGGCCTATATCCATGTCTTTTCCCCTTGTGTGACCGGATGGCGGTTCGACCCTTCCATGACCATCGAGGTCCAACGAATGGCCGTCGAGACCAATACCTTCCCCCTCTGGGAATACAAGAATTCAGAAGGGCGAATCCGATTCACCCACGGAATCGACAGCCCCCTTCCCGTAGAGCGCTACCTCACCATGGTGGGGAAGTACCGCCATCTCAATCGAGAAGAAATCGCCTACATCCAAAAAAAGACCGATGAGCGGGTCGATCTCCTCAGATCCATCTCCATCCAGTGAAGGAAAACTCCCCGATTCCCCAGGCCAGCAGACAAACGCTAGGGATCTCTCTCTCGGAACCGTCGATCCACGGAAGAAACCTCCAACGGAAAACGCCTTCGGGGCATTGGGGGGTATCTGGAAATGTTCAAACAAGGAAGACCCGCTCAATGCTTCAGCCTGGGATCGAGAGCGTCACGGAGACCGTCACCGAGCAGGTTGATGGCGAGCACAGAGACCATGATCATCAGCCCCGGAAATGTGATCATCCACCATGCGGTACGAATGTATCGGCGACCCTCACTCACCATGGCTCCCCATTCCGGCGTGGGGGGTTGAGCTCCCATTCCCAAAAAGCTCAAGGCCGCTGCGGTGAGGATGGCGTTTGCCACTTCGAGGGTGGAAACGACGATAAACGGGGCAATGACGTTGGGGAGGATATGTCTGAACATGATGATGCCTTTTCTGCAGCCCAGTGCCCGAGCGGCCTCGACGTATTCGTTTTCTTTCGCAGATATGACACACCCCCGGACCAAACGGACGTATAGGGGGACGTCTGAAACACCCACAGCAATCATGATGTTTGTCAGGCTCGGGCCCAAAAGGGTCATGATAACGAGGGCTAAGAGTATTCCCGGAAAGGCCAACATGATGTCGATGATTCGCATGACCACCAAGTCGAACGAACCCCCATAATACCCGGCAATCAGTCCGATGATGATTCCTATCGATCCGCCGAGGCCCACGGCAATCACTCCAACCATGAGAGATATCCGCGCCCCGAACAAAACCCGGGTGGCGATATCACGGCCCAGATCATCCGTTCCCATGAGATGTTTATTGCTCGGCGGGTGCAAGGATTCACGGGGAGACATCTTTATGGGATCATAAGGCGAGACTTTGGGTGCCAATATCGCCAGCGAGACCAGACAGAGCAGCATAACCGCTCCAATAAGGGCGCCGCGACTCTTCCTCAGCCGCTTTAACACCAACATTGTCGGTGTTTCCATTCTCGGTTCTTCGGCTAGACTAATCCCTGTCTCCACTGCCACCCCTGTGTTGGTCATCGGTAGCTCACCCTTGGGTCGAGGAGGGCGTAGGAAAGATCAACGAGAAGATTGACGATCACGTAGCCGAGGGCAGTTACCAGAACGATTCCCTGGACCAAGGGGATGTCGTGGACCATGATGGCCTCGATCAGCAATCTGCCGATCCCCTCCCGACCAAAAACCGTCTCAATGATCACCGAGCCGGCAAGTAGTCTCCCAAACTGCAATCCCACCACCGTGACAACCGGAATCAAGGCGTTCTTGAGGGCATGCCGATACAGCACGAGGCTTTCTCTCTGCCCCTTGGCTCTGGCGGTGCGCACGTAGTCCTGGCTGAGCACTTCCAGCATACTGGATCGAACGAGACGAGCGACCATTCCTGCCGAATGGAACCCGAGAGCCACCGCAGGCAGGATGAGGCGGCCCAGGCCTCCTGTCCCGATGATGGGGACCCATTTCAGATGGACGGAGAACGCAAGAATCAGCAGGAGCCCAAACCAGAACCCCGGAATGGATACACCACCCAACGCCAGCACCATTGCAGTCGTGTCGACCCAGCTCTGATGATGGGTGGCGGAAATGACGCCCAGAAGGATGCCAATGAGCAAGGCGCACCCCAACCCCGCCACTGCCAGTTCCACGGTTGCAGGCATTTGCTGTCGTATGAGCGTCCCTACGGGCACACCCTTGGACATGGAACGACCCAGATCTCCTTGAGCGATATTTCCGATATACCGACCGTATTGGACGTAGAGAGGGTCGTTCAACCCGAGCTCTTCTCGAAGGGCCTCTGCCCGTTCTTCCGTGAGGGCAAAACCCAGCATGATGGAGGCGGGATCTCCCGGCAAAAGATGCATCATGAAGAATACCAGGGTGACTATCCCCAGCAAAACGGGCAGGGCAGCAGTCAAACGCTTGAGGACATAGTTATTCACAATACCTGCTTCTTCCTTGAACGAACTTCTGAAGCAACGTTGCGACGGCGCGCAGGTCTCGTTCGTCCACCATTTCGAAAGGGGAATGCGTGTACGCAGCAGGAAAAGCAACAAGGGCCGAGGTTATTCCGTGCTCGATAAAACGCAGTCCGTCACTTGCATAGGATCCATCGACGCCGTATGATGCCCTCTGGACTTTGACGCCGTTTGCCTTTGCACATCCCTCCAGGGCCTGCACCAACCTGATGTCGTAATGCGCAGCATTGTCCTTAACCACCAACACCACACCGTCACCCATTCGCACGGGGACATCCACCTCAGAGACGGCGGGACAATCGCAGCTCAAGCCGATATCGACGACGATCGCCAGGTCAAAATCATACCGCGACGCGAGAGCCGCGGCACCGAGGGCATTGCATTCTTCCATAGCTGTTGCGGCAAGCCACAGCTCACAATCTGGTTCGTCCGGCCCCAACTCCGCTAGGATTGTTTCCAACACGGCTAACCCCGCCCGGTCGTCCATGGCCTTACCGACGATTCGATGCCCCATTTGTCGGGTGGGAGGGTTCCACAGGATCGGGGTACCCGGGAGAATTCCCCTGGCCTCACATTCCTCTCGAGTATTACACCCGATGTCGACCCAGAAATCACGCCATCGGATCTCGCTCTCGGCTCTCTGCTCCTGGGTTGTGACATGGCCTGTCACGGTGGTGAATACACCCTCGAGAGGTCCTTTTTCAGCAAGAACCAGGGCGGGTTGTCCGGCGATATGAAGTCCCATTCGGCGAAGGGGGCGGCCTTCCTTGTCGGGCATTCCGGGCCCTATGCTACAGAGTCCCTGCTCCGACACGGATTTCACCACGAAAGAGACTTCATCGGCATGGGCAGCGAGGACCACTTTTGGCCCTGAACCGCTGACCCGGACCAGGAGTGTCCCGGGTGGAACGATGGAGGATTCGATATCACGTAAACCGCTCCATCGCTCTTTGAGCCACGCGTTGAATTCCGATTCGTGGCCCAGGGGACCTGGCTTTTCAGATAGAGCTTTTAGACGTTCGAAAATGGTGGGCCCTATGGTCATATTCTTAAAGGATTCGCAGAATGGATGTGAGCTAGGAGGCTATCTGATATATGATTGCATCCTTCCTCGCTGCTGGGGTCGTTACGATGGCAATCACATACGCATCACACGGGGCCTGCAGGATCTCGACCGTATCCCCATACCAGTCCCTCAAGATGCCAATTTCCTGCCCCTTGGAAACGCGCTGACCCAATTTTAAGAGAGGATAGAAAACGCCCTCCTGAGAGACCCTCCAAAAATCAGAGGTGAGTTCCTTCGTCTCCTCCCTGCGTACGATTTCCCCGTCCATCATCCCCATCCACTTGAGCACATTGCCGAGTCCTTTGAGATGGGATTGGACGGATTCTTCTGCCAGGAGGCCCTCTCCCCCGGCCTCCGCCAGAATTGAGGGGATGCCAGCCGTCTGCGCAGCCCGATTGAGGGACATTCCATACGAAGGGCCCGGTGTACTGGCGAATTCGACGAGAAAGGGGAAGTCGTAAACCCGTCCGAGTTCACGACACCGCTCATCAACCGTTCTGTTACCAGAGGATCCGATACCGGTATAAGGGATAAGAGCCTCGAAGATGTCTCCCCCGTGCACGTTCAGGACGCAGTCAGCCCCCTTGACAACCCTGCTATAGACGAAATGGACCAGGAAGTCAGAGTAGGTTCCCTCCGGATCCCCTGGGAACAAACGGTTTAGGTTCTTTCCATCGACAGGACACAGAGCCTCACACCGCCCCATGAAACCGGGCATGTTGCAGATCGGAACGAGGCGGAGTCTGCCACGGAGTGTATCCGGATCTACCTGTTGAGAAAGACGGATGGTGGCCTCAATCCCCGCGTACTCAGCCCCATGAACGCCAGCGACCACAGCCAGGGTCGGTCCATCCGTGGCTCCGGTTATTTCGATGTAAGGCACCCGGATTTCCTCGCCCCTGTGGGATGCCCTCAGCATCGTTTTTTCCCTCTTTCCCCTACCCAAAGTTGTCCTCAGCCTTCCCGAGCACCCCTATTGAGCAATTTCAAATCAGGATGCCAGTCACCGGTCTCTCCTTCGAGATACGGCGACAATCGAACTCACGACTACTTAAGGCTCACATCAAACAGAACCGGGTACTGGCCTCGATCGAGTCGATACCCCTCTATGTTCGCTTTGAGTCCATCGTGCTGACGACGAGCGTATACGGGGACGATCAGGGCCTGGGACATGATCTCTTCCTGTATCTTGAAATAGAGCTGCTTTCTCCGGTCCCCATCGGGTTCACCGAGTGCATCCATCAACATCTCATCCAGCGCATCGTCCTTGTACCTGGATATTGCGAATCCCGTTCCCACGTTGGACGAGTGATATAGGAGACGGAGAACGTCTGGGTCGCTGTAGGCAAACCAGGTCGAGGCCATGGCGTATGTGTCGCCTTTGCGAGTAATCTGCCATAAGATGTCGCTGGTAACGATGCGTGCATCAACAGCAATACCAATTTCCCGCATCTGGCCCTGAAAGAATTCACCCCGACGGTTGTCGAATAGGTCGCTGAGATCGAACTTCAGGGGCTTCCCATCTTTCTCTCTGATGCCTGTGCGTTTGTTCATCACCCAGCCGGCCTCATCCAATAGGGCACCTGCCTTTTCGGGGTCATAGCCATACATCTTTTCCACAGCTGGATTGTACGCCCATGTCGTTGGTCCCAACGGCCCGTATATCGGAGTAACGAGGCCCTGGTACGTGGTCTTGGCCAAGAGGGGGGAATCGAAGCCGTAGAGCATTGCTCTTCTCACCCGGATATCAGACAGGATGGGGTGTTCAACATTCATCCAGAAAATGACGGGGCAACCGGGCACATCCCCGAAAACGACTTGGAAGTCTTTTGCTGACTGGAGTCTTTGGACGCCCTCTTCGGAGAGCTCTAAGACAATGTCAGATTCTCCTGTCTCAAGCGTCGCAGCCCGTGTCGAGTCCTCTGGAATCGTTAGAAAGACGATCTGTTCGAGAAAGGCCCGTCCCGAATGCTTGAATACCGGGCTGGCCCATTCATAATCGTCGTTCCGAACGACCGTCACTCGGTCCTGGGCTGTCCATTCTTTGAAAATGAAAGGGCCGGTTCCGACAGGATGGCGACCGAAGTCATCGGGGCCCCATTTTTCTGCAGCAGTCGGCGATACCATACTCAAGTAGGCCTGACTCAGACTATCCAAAAGGGCCGTAGGGGCAATCGGTTTGGAGAATTTGGCCTCGACGGTAACCTCATCCAGAGCTCGAGATGTCTCGTACGGTCCGATGGCCTCTGCCGCAAATTTGGACTTTGTCTTGGGATCGACCATGCGGTTCAGATTATAGACAACCGCCTCAGCATCGAAGGGTGTGCCATCGTGGAACTTGACCCCCTCCCGGAGCTTGAAGGTGAACACCGTCCCTGACGTATTCCACGACCAGCCTGTTGCCAGTCCCGGCTTATAGGTATTGTCGATGTCCTTGTATACCAGGGTGTCAAAAACGTTCATGATAATCGTATACGCGCGCCTTGCGCCGGTCACGTGAGGATCGAGTGTGTCGGCACTCCCCTTCATCGCGATTTTCAGGATCCCTCCATACTGCGGGCCCTCCTTGGCAAAGGCCGTGAAGGCAGTAGTACAGAGAAGTCCCAGGCATATCAGGGTGACTAACATAAAGCGTGTTTGGAATTTCATTTTCCTCCTCCTCTCTTGAGTTCTCAAATCCACCCCTTTTCTAGCGTGGCCCCCTTTGGTTGTCAAGAAAAAAATTTCTATCGGTCTTAGGAGGCAGTCCTGGGTCAGGTTGGGGGCGTGTCCCTCTCACCTTTTCTCAGGTGGCACGAGACGGAGTGACCCCCTCCCATGTCAATGAGTGGCGGCTCCTCAGTGGTGCAGATCGTCTCGACATAGGGGCATCGGGTGTGAAACCGACATCCTTTCGGAGGGTCTATGGGGCTGGGTACATCTCCCTCAAGGAGAATCCGTTTTCTCCGCACCGTCGGATCGGCAACGGGAATGGCTGAGAGGAGGGCTTCTGTGTACGGGTGTTGAGGCCTGTTATAGATATCGCGTTTTTCTGCTATCTCAACGATTTTGCCAAGATACATCACCGCTACCCGATTGCTTATATGCTTTATCAGGCTCAAGTCATGGGAGATAAAGAGATAGGTGAGGCCGAATTCCTGCTGTAAGTCCTGGAGAAGGTTCACGACCTGTGCCTGGATCGACACATCAAGAGCAGATACGGGCTCATCGCAGATGATGAGCTTTGGATGCAAGGCCAGCGCTCTGGCAACCCCTATTCTCTGCCTCTGGCCCCCGCTGAATTCATGAGGATATCTTTTTGCATGAAACGGGTTTAACCCGACAACATCCAGAAGCTCTCTTACTTTCCTTTCCTTCTCCCTACCACTCGCAACCCGGTGTGTTTGCAAGGCTTCGCCGATAATGCCTCCAACTGTCATCCTGGGATTCAAACATCCATAGGGATCCTGAAAGATGATCTGCATGTCCTTTCTCAACGTCCGTATCTCCTCCTGCGCAAGGGACGTGATATCCATACCTTCCAGGTAGATCTTCCCTGCAGTCGGCTCGATGAGTCTCAAGACGAGTCGTCCTGTTGTGGATTTCCCGCACCCACTCTCGCCCACCAACCCCAGGGTCTCCCCCCTTTCTATGGAGAAGTCCACCCCATCGACTGCTTTGACCTGGCTCACCGCCTTCGAAAAGATAACCCCCCTTGTTACCGGAAAGTATTTGAAGAGGCCTCTGACCTCAAGCAGAATTCTTGTGTCCATGGATGAAGTTTTCGATCCCTCTCCCGTGTTTTCCAACACCTTGTTCATACCGGGATCCCTTCTCGATTCGTATCACTGAAGGCTACAGAGGGGATATTCACGCTCAAGTCCCTCTCGTGTGTTGCCTAAAGCCAACATCTCACCTGATGGCCCGATTCCACCTCCATGAGCGCTGGTTCCTCCTTCAAACAGGGCTCCTTCACATAAGCACACCTCGGATGAAACCGACACCCCGTTGGCAGACGGAAAGGATTTGGGACGTTTCCCTCTATGGTTTGAAGCCGAATCCGATCCTCATGGAGCTTCGGGATCGATCCGAGAAGACCCTGGGTGTAGGGATGCTGAGGATTCTTAAAAATGGTCAGCGTGTCAGCACCTTCGACAATCTTTCCCGCGTACATCACAACGACCCGCTCTGCGACCTCCGCAACGAGCCCTAGATCATGAGTGATGAGCATGATGGCCATGGAGAGCTCCTCCCTGAGCCTCATCATGAGATCTAGAATTTGGGCCTGAATGGTTACGTCTAAGGCCGTGGTGGGTTCATCGGCGATGAGGAGTCTCGGGTGGCACGATAGAGCCATGGCGATCATTGCTCGTTGCCTCATCCCCCCTGACATCTGATGAGGATGCTCTCTCGTCCTTTGCTCAGGGGAGGGAATTCCAACCCTCCGCAACATTTCAACGGTCTTTGCTTTCGCCTCCTTCCTGCTCAACCTCTGATGAAGCATAATGGCCTCCATAATCTGGTTGCCAATCGTGAATACCGGGTTGAGGCTCGTCATGGGCTCCTGAAAAATCATGGAGACAAGGTTTCCCCGGATGGTTCGCATCTCTGTATTCGTTTTCTTGACGATGTCGATGTCTTCGAGGATTATCTCTCCATCCACAAATCTTCCGGGGGGAGTCGGTACGAGCCGCATGACCGAAAGGGCCGTGACACTTTTTCCGCAGCCGCTCTCCCCAACGACACCCAAGGTCCCCCCTTTGGCGAGTGAAAAACTCACACCGTCCACAGCCGGAACGACCCCATCATCCGTATAGAAATAGGTTCTGAGGTTCCTTATCTCCAGTATGGGTTCCTCTTTCTCTCCGAGAAACCGCCCCGGTCGTGCCGGTGACCCTGGCTTTGGACTTCGATTCACGCTTACCCGATTTCCCCCTGTATCACCCATTGTGTTCTGGTGCCTAGCCCACCTTCCTTGAGGCTATTCTTTCCTTACCCTGTGATTGGATCGATCAAGCTCACACCGGAAAGTTAATCGGCGAGGTTGCCGATGACATAGCGCATATCCCCTGGATTTGCCACACCCAGGGTGACCACGTTCATGAGGATACCATCCGAAGGAGACGTGAAGGTCTCTACGACCTCACCGGACAGGTCGATGGTGTGGCCCAAGACCTGGTCCCTTGAGACCTGATCTCCGGCTTTGGTTCTTGTCAGACAGAGTCCACCCCTTTTGGCAAAAAGAACATGCCCCCCCACAAGGATCCGGGGGGTCACGGTGGTCTTCTCCCCCTGGACCATGCCGAGGTGGGTCATCACGTTGACGATCCCCCTGTAGGTGAGCTCGACGAGGGGTTCTTCAATTCGACCTTCACCGCCGACTTCACAAATCGCGGCGGGAATGCCGTTCTTGTTCGCTTCAAGAACACCCGATCCCCTTTCAGGGTAGCTCGGCATCTCGGGAATGCTTCCCAGAGGTACCTCCCATATCAGATCGAAGGCAAAGGCCTTGGCCAGAAAGCGGGTTCTATCATCAACCTCTCGATCTCCCGTTATCAGGATCTCAATGTTGGGGGGAAGGGTCTCATGGAATTCACCGCCGTGGAGATCCACGACATAATCGGACTGGCAGATTACCTGAGTGAACAGTTGATCGGCAACCTGATAAGTCGGTGATTTGCCTTGGTGGGATACGTGGCCCCCATCCTCTCCTCCTTTCTGTGGGGTTGGATAGGCCCGACCCATGTTGATGCCATCGAGAGGGGAAATGTGACCCCTCTTGAATTGGAAGCCCACGATGTTCTGCACGGGGACGATCAAGAGCGTACCTGCAAGGGTTTTGGGCTCGATCTCCTCTGCGAGGCGAATGGACGTTACAATTCCGTTGAGTTCACCCGGATGGCATCCTGCAAGCACCGCAAGAACCGGACCCTCCGAAGATCCATTGGCCACCGTGATCGGGACGGCTATTTTCCCCGCCGCCGTCTCTCCTGCTAAAAGATCCCAAGATTTCTTCGTCCCCATCTCAACCCTGACACCGTCGATTACCATCGCAATATCCCCCATTGGGCAACCGTTGAAATGATCGGTACCGCGTGTTCCCCTGTTTTGATGAGGCGAGTCCGTGGTCACAGAGCTCCGAGAGTATCAAGAATTCGAAGGAATCGGGACCTGATGTTACTTCCAGTGTCGTGTCTCAATAATACCTTGAATAATTTGGACGATCCCACGGTGTTCTGAAAACCGACGTTTTAAATCCGAAATTCGAATATCGAAATGCGAAACAAATCCGAATATCAAATGACCAAAATCGACCCGAGCTCAGGCCGAGGGGCTCGTCGCAGGCCCAAACATGTTTAGAACATTATAAAATTCGAGTTTTGATATCGTCCTTCGACTTGGCTCAGGATGGTGAGTCCTTCGACTCTGCTTAGGACCGTGAGCCTGTCGAACGGCTCGTCGAACCATTTCGGGTTTCGAATTTCGTGCTTCGAGTTTTGAATTTGAACATCTCCATACGTACATCAGTTTTAGTGAAACTCTTGTAAACTGCTTTTGAGACGTAATACTAGACCTCCCCCTCTTTCGAGATTTCCTCAAGGATTTTCTCCGGGGTCATCGGCGTACTGTGCATCCGGACCTTGGCCGCGTCGTAGATTGCGTTCCCAATAGCTGCGGCAGGGGGGGCCATCGTCGGTTCCCCCAATCCCTTGGCCCCATAGGGGCCATACGCAGCGGGAACTTCGACAATAACCGGTTCGGTTTCGGGCACGTCAAGAGAGGTCAGCAGCTTGTAATCCGTGAAATCGGGGTTCAGGACAGCGCCGTCTTGGTCAATCACCAAACTTTCTGTCAGGGCGAAGCCCAGCCCCAACGTCACGCCCCCTTCGATTTGACCTTCGATGGCCTGGGGATTGATCGCTCTCCCTACGTCGTGGGCGGCGACATATCTTTTGATCTCGATTTGGCCGGTTTCAGGCGTCACCTGGACGACAGCTGCATGGCAGCCCAGGGTGTTTCCCTTGAAGGCCGTGAACGAAAGACCCCTGACCCGGGTCGAATCGATTTCATCCATTTCAGGGAGATAGTTGGCTGAACCTGTGAGGGGTCCCCCTTTTCGGATGTGGCGATCAAAGGATATCTCGGCAAAACTCACCCCCACCTTGGGGTCGTCTTTCACGGAGATCATCCCATTTCGGGTCTCCAGCCGCTCGCGGTTAACGCTCAATTTGAGAGCGGCGTCGTGGAAAAGCTCCTCCTTTGCCTTGGCAGCGGCCATCTTGGCGACCATACCCACGGTGAAGGCTCCTCGACTGCCTCCGGTTCCGTGGTCATAGGTCGCGGTGTCGGTGTCGCCGATCACCAGGTTCACATCTTCGGCCCGGATGCCGAGTTCTTCGGCTACAATCTGTGGCACACTCGTATAGAGATAGCCGGTTCCCATATCAACAGCCCCGGTCATCAGGGTGACGGTCCCGTCCTCATTGATTTTGACGGTGGCAGAGGTCGACCAGCCGCCGCTTAGCCAGAAGACGCAGGCCAAGCCCTTTCCGACAAACTTCTCTTTCTTGATATGCCTCCATCCAATGGCATCTGCTGCCGCCCGAACGACCTTTTTGTAGTCGACATCGACGAGGGTCTGCCCCACGCCGGTCTTCTCCCCCTTTTCCAAGAGGTTCTTTAGCCTGAAATCGAGAGGATCCATTCCTACTTTCTTGGCTAAACTGTCTGTGTGAGACTCGAGGGCAAAGGTCGTTTGCGGGCCTGAGGGTCCTCTCATGCTGCCGGAATTCATCTTGTTGGTGTAAACGCAATAGCCCTCCACGAGGAGATTCGGAATACGGTAGAGGCCACTGACGAGTTGCGCAGATAGGGTCACCGTGGTGGGACCGTTGCCCGAGTATGCTCCTGTGTCATAGATCAATTTGACGTGCCGCGCCAATAGAGTGCCGTCCTTCTTCACACCCGATTTTACCCAGAAAAAGGTCTGGTGACGGGGGTTGGTACTCGCAAACTCCTCGCTCCGAGAGTATACGATCTTCACAGGTCTCCCGCATTTTCTGGCCAGCACGACCGCATAGGGCTCCACATTCAGCTCTAGCTTTCCCCCAAACCCCCCGCCAATCCTTGTGGCAATGACGCGGACCGTGTGAATGGGGACTTTGAGAGATTGGGACAGATACCGTCTCATGGCAAAGGGCTTTTGTGTGGTTGTCCAAACCGTGGTCCGGCCAAAGGCATCGACTTCAGCCAAAGAGGCATGGGTCTCTATACTGGATTGGTGTTGAATCTGGGTCGCGAAAGTCTCCTCAACGATTGCGTCGGAATGTGCAAAACCCTCTTCGAGATTGCCCAGTTTAACGGTTGCGATGGTGCAGATGTTCCCCCTCGTCTCCGTCTCAAACTGAATCTCGTAGTCCTCTAATCTCTCATGAACGATAGGGGCATCAGGAGCCATGGCCTCCCTGGCGTCGAAAACCGGCTTCAGGGGTTCGTATTCGACCTCGATCAGGTCGAGGGCCCTGGAGGCGATTTCTTCGGTGATTGCGGCGACGGCAGCCACGGCATCGCCACGATATCTGACCTTTTCTCTAGCAAATACGAGTTGGTCCTTGATGTCCACTCCATAAAAACCTTCCAGGATTTCCTGACCCGTTACGACCGCGAGGACGCCTTCGAGGCCTTCGGCCTTGTTTGTGTCGATTCGCTTAATTCGGGCATGAGCATACCGGCTCCTGAGTACCCTGCCGTATGCCATGTTTGGCCGAAAGACGTCGGCGCCAAAGATGGACTTCCCTCTCACATGCTCCACGGAATCGGGCCGATAGAAGCTCCGGCCAATGTTGGAGCGCCCTTCATCCGAAAGAGGTGGGATTGCGGTTGCCACCGCCTCGACGGCGTCCAGGATCTTCTTATAGCCGGTACACCGGCAGAGGTTGCCAGAGAGTGCGGTCCTGATTTCCTCCCGGGTCGGCTTCGGGTGGGTATCGAGAAGATCCTTGGCGGCCATGAGCATCCCAGGGGTGCAGAACCCACATTGGACCGCCCCGTGTTTCACGAAGGACTCCTGAAGGGGGTGAAGCCTCTGAGAATCTGGCGCGAGACCCTCCACAGTGGTTATGCTCGCCCCGTCGCACTCCATGGCCAGAACCAGGCAGGCGTTGACCGCACATCCATTCAGGATCACGACGCAGGCACCGCACTCCCCCCTGGCGCAGCCCTCCTTGGTGCCGGTCAGCCCCAGGCGATTCCTCAACAGGTACAGGAGAGTCTCGTCAGGAGGGATGTCCAGAGTGTATTTGTTCTCATTGACCGTCAAGGATATCCTGTATGAGTTCAACGGCTTCCTCTTGGATAGGTGGGGTTAATCGTCACGGATGCCTGTGAGTTCGGACAGCATCTTCCTCGCCACGACGCCGATCATCTCCTTCCTGTATCGGGCCGACGCGCGGATGTCCGAAATGGGGCTTGCCTCCTCCATGGCAGTCTGGATCGCCTTCCTGATGAGATCATGGGTTATTCTCTGGCCCTTTAACACCCTCTCCGCGCCTTTTGCCCGGATCGGCGTTGGGGCGACCGCCCCTAAGGCAATGCGTATCTCTGAACAGTGTTTGTTCTGATCGATCGCCGCAGCGATACAAACATTGACGATCGCGATCTCCATAGCCTTTCGGGTACCGAGCTTCTCGTATGCGGCGATCAGTCCCCTCTGTGGCCTGAGCAGAAAGGCTTTGAGGATTTCACCCTCCTTGAGCCGGGTTGTAGAGGGGCCGGTGAAGAAGTCTTCAATCTCTGACTCATATTCACCAGAGGGATTCCAAATGACTGCTCTTGCATCATAGGCCAGAAGAGGCGGAGCGGTCTCCGCCGAGGGCGAGGCGTTGCAGATGTTTCCCCCCAGAGTCCCCATATTTCGAATGGAAGGAGACCCGACAAGACCTGAGGCTTTGGCCAGGGCGGGAAAGTATCGATTCAATAGGGGAGCCCGTGCCACTTCAGCGTGTGTTACCATAGCACCGACAAAAATCTCCCCTTCTGGGGTCTCCCGGACCTCTCTCAGTCTATCGATATCTTTCAGAGATACGAGTCTGATCTCTGGACCGGTTTCCTCTGAGAGTTGAATCAAGAGGTCCGTACCACCGGCGAGAATCCTGGCTGATCCTGAAAAGTCCGTTAGCAACGCTCCGGTCTCTTTGAGGCTGGGGAGCCGAAAATACGCTTTTATGGGCATGGGCCCGCCCTCAAATGGTGATTCCCTATCAATATATCATAATAGCTGGTCCCTGAATTCTGCATCAATCGATAAGAAAGGAAAATCAGAGCTTCCACCCCTCAGGGGTACACCAATGAAAGCGCTAACCTCTTATCGCCCGAAGCGGCTTAAGCAAGCTAGCGGCCATCATGGTGCCGTGCTCGGTGAAAGCATTCGGTAAGGCTTTGGAGAATTTCAGTCGCGAGAGGGGGTCGTGAATCGCGACCACCTCAAAGCATAGCAAGCTCCGATCACGAGGTCTAGATACTGCATGCCGTCGGATTTCGATGGTAATCTTTTCTCTTACTTAACGACATCCTTCAGCGCCTTCCCTTTGTGTTTTGGTGATCTTGGCCTCCTTGGCCACTGCTGCGATGAGCTCCGCTTTGGTCGTTGTCTTGTCCCCCTTAGTATTGGTTTTTGATTCCTCATACCCGCATTATGGGGATCGCTCAATGAAAAAGCGTTGGGACCGGCCTCCCAATGGGGAAAGAAGTAAACACCAAAGGATCAGCTAATCGGGAGCATTGAAGAGATGAGACGAAAGAT